>DATDVM010000056.1:0-5478 GCA_035290005.1 Patescibacteria group bacterium
GCGTGTTTCCGCATAAAGAGTTTCTTATATATCTCTGTGTTTTTGCCTCATTTCTTGCGTTAGGGTATTTTTTCGGGCATGTTATTATCCTTTCACAGGGATCGGGGGTCGTACAGGGGACAACACAAAATGTCACCCAAGAGGAAGAACAGTGACGAAAGACCACAAATCGGACGAAAAACATTCAAATGAAGAAGTGACCAAGGAACCGATGGTCAAGGTTGACCAGGTCTCAAAAAAATTTGAGAACGGAACGGTTGCTCTCGTTGACATAACGTTCGAGATTCCGACAGAGGGATTCGCATTTATTGTTGGGCCCTCGGGAGCAGGAAAAACGACACTCCTTCGCATGCTTATCCGTGATGTCGTTCCGACGGAAGGGAATGTATATGTCAATGGCTTCCATGTTTCTCATATGCATCCGCAGTCCGTTCCCGAGCTCCGTCGTAAAGTGGGAATGGTTTTTCAAGACCTCAAACTTCTTTCGGACAGAACCGTGTTTGAAAATGTCTCCCTCCCTCTTGAGATTGTCGGAAGAAAAGATTCGTACGTAGAGGAGACAGTCGATAAGATGTTACAGTTGGTTGGGCTCTTCGAACGCAAGAATGTTTTTCCGGCACAACTGTCGGGGGGAGAGATGCAGCGGACAGCGATCGCCAGAGCCATGGTGGTAGAACCTGATCTTCTTCTCGCTGACGAGCCGACGGGGAACCTCGATCCGGCGACATCGTGGGAAATTGTTAAATTGATGGAAACGATTAATAAACTCGGTACCACGGTGATCATGGCAACCCATAACGTCGATATTGTTAATTCACTTCCCCACAGGGTCATTTTTCTTGAAGAAGGACGAATCGTCAAAGACCAAAAGGGGGCAAGATATGGAACGGTTTAGTACTGTCTTCCGTCACATGCGACGTATTCCGTACCAGGCTCTTGCCGCAATAATTATCATGGCGCTTACGACATTTGCTTCAACGGTCGTCGTTATTGCCGCCCTTACTTCGGCTCGCGTCCTTTCCTATTTTGAAACAAGACCGCAGATCACTACCTTTTTTACATACGGGACATCTCAAGACGAGATTCTTACACTCAAGCAGGAATTGGAAAATACAGGGAAAGTGAGTGAGATACGGTACGTTTCACAGGAAGAAGCATTTGAGATTTATAAAGAACAAAATAAAGATGAGCCTCTTCTTTTAGAACAAGTGAGCCCGAGCATCCTTCCTGCGTCACTAGAGATATCGGCAAAAGACGCGACGTACCTTGATAGTCTACAGCAATTTCTTGAAGGGAAGGAGCAGGTCGAGGAGGTTGTCTATCAGAAGGACGTTGTAGACTCACTCCTTTCATGGGGTCGTTTCCTACGCCAAGCAGGACTTATTCTCCTCGTGTTCCTTCTTATAGAGTCAATCCTTATCATTATTATGGTTACAGGGATGAAGATCGCACTCAAACGATCTGAGATAGAGATTATGAAACTTTTAGGTGCAACAACATGGTACATCCGAACGCCGTTTCTTCTTGAAGGCGTTTTTTATGGTTTTATTGGTTCTTTTTTGGCAGTTTCCTTCGTGTCAATTCTTCTTCTTCTTCTCAATCCAAACATTACTTCGTTTTTTACTGGTATTCCTGGAGTACCTTTGTCTTGGTATCTCTATCTTCTTGTCTTTTTCGTACAAATGATAGGCGGGATGCTGGTCGGTGCCTTTGGAAGTATGCTTGCGGTATGGCGGTATTTGCATGATTAAGGATAGGGGGCGAACACATGCGTCGAATGTTTCTTCCATTTTTGTTGTTGATGCTTCTTCCCGTTCTTCTTGTCTCTAGATTTGGACAGGGCTCTTTTTTGTTTCCAACTTTTTCGATTGCACAAGCACAGGAAGCAACGCCTTCAGCGAGCGACTTATATGATGAGTATCTGAAAAAACAACAGGAAATAGAGGATTTAGAGAACAAGATTGCGGATTTAACAAAGCAAGCAAAAACACTTGCAAACCAGATTTCTTACTTTGACAGCCAAATCCGCCTCACGACACTTCAGATACAGGATAAAGAAAAAACGCTTCAACGCTTGCAGCAGGAGATAACTGATCTTTCCTATCGGATAGTAAGCTTGGAGGAATCGTTAGAGGCTCTTTCAGGAGTACTCATAGAGAAAGTTCAGCAAACCTATAAAAAGCACCGGGTCAATCCTATGCTTCTCCTTCTTTCCTCAAAGAGTTTCTCAGACTTTTCCTCAAAAGTGAAATATCTGGAAGTTGCACAAGCACATGCTCTCGAGGTGATGTATCAAATGCAGGATACAAAAGATGCATATGAGCTTCAGCAACAAGTTCTGAAGGAAAAGGAAGACGAGGAAAGAACGGTAAAAAGAAAGCTTGAAGAAGATAAAAAAACGCTTGATCAACAAAAAGGCGCAAAACAAGCCCTCCTTACTCGAACCAAAAACGATGAATCGGAATACCAGCGTCTTCTTGACCAGGCGCTTGCTGAACAAAAGGCGATTGAGTCTGTCATTTCTCAAACCGCAAAACTATCCAACGGAGTCCAGGTGAATGCGGGAGACATAATAGCGTTTATGGGGAATTCAGGTTATCCCTATTGTTCGAGCGGAGCACACCTGCATTTTGAAGTTCGCAGCGGAGGAGCCCATGTTAATCCTGGAGGATACCTCAAGAATACATCTGTTACCTATGCGGATGATCAGGTCGGCAGGATTTCCCCATCCGGAAGTTGGGATTGGCCGATGCTTCCGCCTATCAGGCTGACGCAAGAATACGGTAGCACGTTTTGGACCCGGCTTCCGTATTGGCCGTACAGGTTCCATACAGGATATGATATGGTTGGTGAGGGAAGTGATGCAATCCGCGCAGTTGCGAGCGGGATGAAATATCGGGCAAGTACGACCTGCGGAAAAGCGGCGTTGAATTACGTTGCGATTGATCACGGAAACGGCCTGTGGACATACTACTTCCACGTCAGATAAACGAAGGAGTACCAAGGAAAACGTACCGTTTCCCCATTTGTCCTCATGACGGGCGGATTACTACCTGTGGCATGTATTTTCTTTGTTGTCTCCCGTAGGTGCCAGCCGTAAATGGTATAATTCCGACATGAAGAAATTACTTTCCTGGATTCCGGCGTTTTGTTGGGCAGGTTTTGTGTATGTTCTTTCTTCTCAATCGTCGGTGAAGATTAGCTCCTCAACACTCATTGATTTTCTCATTTTTAAGTCCTTACACATTATTGAATATACGGTACTTTCTTTTCTTATTTTCTTCGCCTCAAGGACATCGCTGGATAAGAAAGATTTAAAAGTCCTCGTCATGAGTTTTTTTCTATCAATGCTGTATGCAATCACTGACGAGACGCATCAACTTTTTGTCGAAACACGGTCTGGTAGACTGAGGGACATTTTTATTGATATGATGGGGGTGCTACTTGGGATAGGAGTTGCATGGAAATTACTACCCATAGTGATACTGAAACCAGAGCCTTCGGAAAAAAAGTTGCCAAGGAAATAAAACGTGGGATTATCGCTCTGTTCGGGGATTTGGGAGCAGGGAAAACGACTTTTGTCCAAGGATTTGTTGAAGGAAAAGGGATTTCTGACAGGGTTATTTCCCCGACGTTTATTCTTATGAGGACCTATGGCAATAGAATTCATCACGTGGATCTGTACAGACTTGAAGGGACACAAACGGAGGATTTGGGTCTTGAAGAACTTTGGGACGGTGGCGATATTGTTATAATAGAATGGGCGGAAAAAATACAAAAATCTCTTCCTCAGAGAAGGGTTGATATTCATTTCACCTATGTTGACGAGCATACCCGTCGAATCACTGTCACCGAGAAAGATTGAGCAAATCGCACATCTTCTTGCGAAGGGAGAGATTGGCGTCTTCCCCACGGATACGGTATATGGGGTCGGATGTGCCCTTTCCCGAACTGATTCGATCGAACGTCTTTACCAGATTAAAAGAAGACCGGAGCACCAGCCAACAGCTCTTCTGATTGATTCATTTCTACAAGTAAAAAACGTGCTCCGTGACGTGCCTGAAGAGGCAAAAATACTGATGAAAAGATATTGGCCCGGAGCCTTGACGATTATTTTGCCATGTCAGGAAGGGAGTATACCCCCTCTCATACAGGGTAAAAGTGGAACGATAGGTGTCAGAATGCCCGATCATGACACGTTACGGACAATTATTCGTACACTAAAAGAACCGCTCGTTGCAACTTCAGCAAACTTCAAAGGGGAAGAAACACCAGTATCGTACACTGAGATAAAAAAAGAATTTCTTGATCTTGTTGATTTTCGTCTTGAGGGGAAAGTCGACGGAAGAAAAGCCTCAACAGTAGTGGAAATAATAGATGGAACGGTCCATGTTCTTCGACAGGGAGACGTCAACATATGAAAGCAATTGTTTTTTTTGATACCTCAAGGCGCGATGAAGTGTGTGTGTCACTTCAAAAGAAAGAACGAACCACAGTGTGTAGAAAAGGGAAAGCACAGGATCTTTTATCTATTTTTTCTGAGGTTCTTCAAAAAACAAAAACAACACTTTCCGATATTTCAGAAATTTATGTCCATACTGGTCCCGGTTCTTTTACCGGTCTTAGAATTGGATGTGCAGTCGCTAATACACTAGGATATGCTCTTGATATACCTGTCAACGGAGAGAATGTAACACGTCATCCGGCTATTCCGGTTTATGAGAAAAAGGAGGAGAAATGAAAGTGTTTGTGACTGGCGGTGCGGGGTACATAGGTTCTCATACAGTGCGATTACTCATTGAAAAAGGACACAACGTATTGATTTATGACAGTCTCGAGCACGGTCATAAAAAAGCGATACTTGGTGCACCACTTGTTGTCGGCAAGATTTCAGATAGAAAGATGTTGCATGAAGCACTTACCTCGTTTCGACCTGACGCAGTGATTCACTTCGCTGCTTATATTGCGATGGGAGAATCGGTAGAAAATCCGAGTAAATATTTTCAAAATAACGTCGCACAGGCTCTTTTATTGTTCGATGAGATGGTGGCTACAAAAATAAATCACGTTGTGTTTTCGTCATCAGCTGGTGTGTACGGAAATCCTGTTAGAGTTCCGATTAAGGAGGATGATCCGAAATTGCCGACAAACCCTTATGGAGAAACGAAGCTAATGGTTGAAAAAATATTACAATGGTACGAAAAAGCGTATGGGCTGACATCAATGAGTATCAGATACTTTAATGCAGCCGGAGCAAGTATCGATGGAAAGATTGGAGAAGATCATGCTCCAGAGACGCACATTATTCCTATCGCAATGCAGGTGGCACTTGGTCTTCGTGACAAATTCCTTTTGTATGGTGATGATTACGACACGTCGGATGGTACATGTGTCCGGGATTACATTCATGTCCTTGATTTGTCTGAGGCTCACATTTTGGCTTTGGATGCACTTCTACAAGGGAAAGAGAGTAACGTG
>DATDVM010000057.1:0-2253 GCA_035290005.1 Patescibacteria group bacterium
GCTTCCATTCGTTCTGGATTTGTCACAAAGTAGGCTGAAACATATCCCCGATCAAATTCCATTCCTTTTTTGTATTCTATTTCCAGTTCCAATCCTTTCCCCTCTTCAACCGTGATTACTCCATCTTTTCCTACTTTTGCCAATGCTTCTGAAATTCTTCCTCCAATTTCCTTGTCTCCAGCTGAGATCGTCGCAACTTGGGTAATCTGCTCATTTCCCTTGACGACGCGCTTTATTCGATTTATTTCTTTCACAACAAGATCTAGCCCTTCTTCCATTTCCTGACGAAGGACCATCGGGTTCGCCCCACGCTCAATTTCTTCTATCCCAGCCTTGACAAGATACTGCGCGAGAATGGTTGCAGTTGTTGTCCCATCTCCTGCTACATCTGAAGTTTTTGATGCAGCTTCTTTTATAAGTTGTGCACCCATATTCTCAAACGGGTCCTTCAGATCAATATCTTTTGCGATCGAAACCCCGTCGTGAAGGACGCTCGGGGCTCCCCATTTTTTATCAAGAGCAACGTTTCTTCCTTTTGGCCCCAATGTTGTTACAACCGCCAGGGATAATTTATCAACCCCGTCTTTCAGTGCAATTCGAGCTTCTGCTCCAAATTTCATTTGTTTTGCCATGTTACTTCACCTCCACAGCGAGTATGTCATCAAATTTGACAAATAACATTTCTTTCCCCTCAACCTTAAACTCTTTTCCCGACCATTTACTATACACGACCATATCGCCTACCTTCCACTCAGCTTTGATCTCTCCGCCGTCACCTATTTTCTGGGGTCCTCCAACGGCAACAACTCGTCCCACCTGAGGTTTCTCTTCGTGAGTATCCGGAAGAACAATTCCTGAGGGTGTCTTCCGGACTGCCTCTTGGGGTTCAATAAGAACATACCCAGCAGTAGGTTTATATTTTATTCTGGACATGAGTATCCTCCTTATCCAAATTCTTTATATACAACTTTGATAATATGGCAGTTTATATTTAGAAAGAAGAAGACTAAAGTTGGCACTTTCAGTCAGCGATTGCCATTTTAAAGCATCTCTTCTTTTATTGTCAAGGGCTCTTACCATTCTAGTCGAAAAATTCCTCTCAAAAACGGTGACGTTAAAATAATAACCTGAATAAAGATGGTCAAAAAGATCGCCCAAAGTAATCGTCCATTCGATAGGGGAGATTGTTTTCCCCTCACAGCTAATGCTGCAACCATTTGGAATAATATAAGTGACGAGAAAGCAACTGTTCGTGCAATTGTCTCTCCTGAATGTTGTAGGAAAAAGAAGAATATAACTAGGGTCAAAACGGACATTAGGATACCTACACTTACCATCCATTCAACGGAAGCAACGTTCAATATATTATGATCTCTTCCGCGAGGGGGAAGGTGCATGATATCTAGCGCCTTCGTATCAGCTGCTAGTGCAAGTGCGGGCGGACCATCCGTTACTAAATTCATCCAAAGAATCTGAACAGGGAGCAAAGGTGTAGGTAAATTTGCAAACAGGGCCATGGCGATCGTTAAGACCTCTCCTGTATTACAGGAAAGAAGATACAAGATCGTTTTGGTAATATTCGCATAAATCACTCTTCCTTCCTCTATCGCGTGTACAACTGTCACAAAGTTGTCATCAGTAATGATCATGTCTGAAGCTTCTTTCGCTACATCTGTTCCTCCAAATCCCATCGCAACACCGACTTCAGATTGTTTCAGAGCTAAGGCATCATTTACTCCGTCTCCTGTCACTGCAACGACGTGGCCGTTTCGCTGATATGCTTGAACTATTTTTAACTTGTGATGAGGCGAAATACGCGCAAAAATGCGTATCCGAGGGAGTAACCTGGAAAGCTCGTCTTCTGAAAGCGAATCTAATTGTTTTCCTGTCAAAACGTCTTCATTTTTTTCAATGAGTCCGATCTCCTGTGCTATCGATTCTGCTGTTACCTCATTATCTCCTGTTAACATAACAACCTGAATCCCTGCTTTCTTACAAATGGAAACCGCTTCTTTTACTCCATCCCTGGGAGGGTCTGCCATCGCAACAAGTCCAAGAAATGTCATGTTCTTCTCTACTTCCCGTCTTTCTGGAAAGGTTGTCTGGTCGTACAGTCGATTTGCCATGGCAATAATACGATACCTCTTATGAGCATACGCATAGCATGCTTGCAAGATTTTTCCTTTGGTCTCATCATCAAGCTCTTTTTCTTCTCCCTGGCATAGATATTTTGTACACCGAGACACTATTACT
>DATDVM010000058.1:0-4573 GCA_035290005.1 Patescibacteria group bacterium
AAGTCTTTTTGTTGGGAATTCTACAGTGACATTGACTGGTATCACCTATGTAACGGGAAATGGAGTCATAAACGATTCCAACAAAACATTCTTTGTGAATGGACTTCTTGTCTTTGACGGGTCATTTACTGTCAACGGATCAAACAATCTCATAGTTGTTCGCGCTCCTGAAGCAGGTCAGCCGTCCGGACTGCTCGCGAAACGACAGATTACTATAAATGGTGAAAATAATACTTTGGATGTGGAAGGTTTGGTGTATTCCTTAAACTCGATTACATTCAGCGGAACGACTCATGTGAGTATTAAAGGCGCGCTAGTTGCAGACGGTTCAATCGCGCTAAATGGGAACGTTGATGTAACGATCGAATATAGCAGTCCAGATGTTGATCCTGTTTTCGTTCCCGATCCTCCGACTTCTCCTGTAGTAGAAATTGATCATTGGGAAGAATCCTACTAAATACCATGAAACGGACACAACTTGGTCTATCGCTTCTTGAAATTCTCCTTGTGATTGCGCTTATCGGTATTCTCGTTGGTATCGGAACCGCGTCATGGAAACTCTTTTTCCAAAAAAGCAAACTGGCAGGATCAGTAGAAACTATTATTTCAGACCTTCGTGATGTCCAACAAAAAACGGTGTCTGAACAGGTCCGTTATTTCGTCCGTTTTGCTGATGTTGGAGGAAACTCCTACGAAATTGGGAAGAAAGAAGACAATCTTACACCTCCCCCCGATTTGACGGAGATAGTTCTCACAACGAAAGAGCTTCCTCTCGGAATACGTATTGACGGGTTGGAACAGCTTCCACCGGACAGGAGAGTAGAATTCTCTTTTGCCGGAGGGGTTGTTGACGTGACGGATACGGCCTTAATTCGTTTGACAAATGGAGTAAGCACGATGAGTATTGAAGTAAAACGTTCGGGTTTTATCAGATTTGTGACACCATAAATATGAGACAGAGAAACGGATTTACCCTTCTTGAAACAATAATCGCAATCGCCATCTTCATGTTGGTTATAGGAGGTATGTTTCAAGGTTTCTCCTTCCAATCAGGAGTTATTCAGACGTCAAAACAGGGAACTGTCGCGACGAATCTTGCTCAAGCAACGGTGGAAGAGGTTTTGACAAAGAGTTATGGCTCGATCACCTCTGAACCTCGAGTGTCATTTCCATCGCCGAATAATGAATTTGAGAAAGAAGTAATTATTGAGTATCTTGCGAACGTAAACGGAGGTCTTGTGGTTACGGGGGTTGATGAAGAAATGAAAAAAGTGACAGTGATTGTCTATTACGTTGAGAAAGGCGAGGAAAAGAAAGTCCAGCTTGTGTCGCTGGCTTCAAAATATTAATGCTCTGTTCGAAGCAGAAACATGGTGGTTTTACGTTCGTTGAGATGATTGTAGCTCTTGCAGTCGGGACATTGTTTTTAGTGGTTGCATACCAATTCTTATTGGCAAGTCAGCAATTTTATAGGATACGAGAAGACAAAGTCGAGTATGCACAGAACGGCCGAGTGGTCATGGATAAAATGGTACGTGAGCTGAGACAAGCAGAGGCAGTTGTTACGATTCTACCGTCCCAGGAAATTGAGTTTAAGGATGGACATACACCAGCAACCGAACGATATATTCGTTATTTTTTGCAGAATAGAAACATAATGAGAGAGGAGATAATGTATTATTTTCCGAGCGCGCCGGATATTGCCGTTCTTCACTCAGACAGAGACGCCACGAACAACCCACCCCTTAAGCGTGTACTCGGGGATGCTGAGAAAGTAGCCGAATTCGGATCGAATCTCAATTTTGAACAAAACGGTGTCCTTATCCGTATTTCCTATACAATAGGCGAAGGGTCACAGGAGATACCTTTCGTTTCCGAGGTTGCAAAGAGGAACTAATGAGAAGAAACAAAGGATATTCACTGATTACGGTTATTTTTATCGTCGCAATTCTACTTTTCCTTGTTTCAGTGGGAATGAATTTAGTAGTTAATGAACTGAAAATTTCCAAAAGCCAGCAGGGGAGTGTTGAAGCATATTATATGGCTGAAGCAGGTATCAGGGAAGCGTTATGGAGGTTTCAACATGACGAAACTGATCATTGGAAAGTAAAATTCGAACAGAATACATTGCAGCCGTCGGTTGATATGATTGAAAAAGCTTTACGTAACGATGAACTGGATCTGGGAAGAAGTTATGAGGTAACAGCCCAAAGTTTAAATATGCCAGGTGAAGATCCCAAGGTAGAAATTATTTCAATAGGATACAGTAAGGTTGCAGGGGGTGAATCGAAAAGAAAAATTAAAGTGAAAGCATACAAAGCGTTATCTTCCGGAGGTCCGTTTATTCTCCCGAATGCGGCATTATTCGCTGCTGATGAAACAACAGCTGATGACGACTTTGCGATTGAGAACCGTTCTCAACTCACGATTTCTCAGGGAGGCATTTTCTCGAATGGGAACGTGATTCTCAGAGATCCGGTTAATGTGAGCGAAGATGTGATAGTGAGAGGAGATTTGAATTTTGATGTCGGAGGACCTGATCTCTCGCGTATGCCCCGATTAACTGTTGGTGGTGACTTGGTCTGCGACAGAGGTGTGATTCAGGTAGATGAAGTTATTAAAGTCGGTGGAAATGCAGGAAAGAACGAAGGTTCTGTTCATGACAGTTTTCGATGTACAGTCACAGGGGGAAAGTTTGAAGTAAGTGGTTATTTTTATAACCTCTATGACTGGATCGGGGTTTCAGACCTTGTCGTCGGTCGAGACTTTTCTGACGGACGCGGTAAAATCGGTGCAGAAGAACACGGAAAAGCAAAGACAAACAGTGTCAGTATTGGAGGAGACATCAAAGATAATAGGACGGATATCTATACTCATTCGCTGACCTATGGTGGGACAATTATTAATAACTCTGGTGAAATAGAAGCGGATACTGTAATTGAGTCTCCTGTAACGGTTGATCCTGTCTCGGTTGGGTACGTTCCGATGCCCCCGATTGACTTTAATTCGGCGTCTCCAAACTCACTCTTGAATAGAGCGAATGCAGTGTATACAGAAAGCGAATTTGACCAACTCCTCGCTGATGCTCCTGGTAACAAATTAGACTTAAGCTCTGGAATAACGTATGTTCAAGGTAATGTTCATCTCGGTGGTGGGGGAGAAACGATTGTTGCTAACAACTCACTCCTTGTTATTGATGGAAATCTTGACTTAGGAGGAGGAGGTTCTGGAGTTGTAAGTATGAGGAATACAGGTTCCAATTCGACTGGATTAGTCGTAAGGGGATCGATTGATGCGGGTGGTGGCGACGCTGGGATTGAAGTAGAAGGGTTAGTGTACGCACTTGATTCGATCCATCTGAGGCACATGAGAGTTGTCGGAGGCGTTATGGCAAGACGGTTTGAACTGTACGCGTCTCCTTCTCAGATTGTTTATAGACCGGAAAATTATGATGGTATCTTTTCCCAACCTGCGTACAGCTCTCCGGTTGTGATCATCGAGCATTGGGAAGAGGAATATTAAAGCTTGCTTAATCCTATAATTTATGATATAAGGACGCTTCTCGAGGTTTGTGATGACAGAAGCGTCAATAAAAAGATCACCAATTGGAAATCTTCTCGCAACACTTCCGCTCACGCATTCTCTTCAGACGTGGTTTGAAGAAAACACGGCTCCAGTCTATAGCGGCCACGGCTTCAAAGGAAAAGACAGATTTTCATCTTCAATCAGAGAACAGATGGTAAGAAAAATCACGGGAATGAGGCTTATCGGTGAACATACGCTTGTTCCTCAGGTTGCAACGCTTTTCGACCCATTGTTCTTTTGGGAAGAGAAACTGGAAATTGAAGGCCTTAATGCTCCTGCGGTCACATTCTTGTGGAGAAAGCCGCATAAAAAACACGGAGAGGTCCTTATACGAACTGCGGTCGCCGTTGATAAGATAAAAGTGGAGTGGGTTGATTCTCTGCCGTCGGTTTCTTTTACATTTGATCTTTCGGAACTTATTCGGTGGTATCAAAAAATTCAACTCTTACAGACGAATATTGTATTCAACCGAGAACAGTCCGCACAGGTTTATACGGATCTCACCGGAAAGCTATTTATAAATCCACAAAAGGCGCTTCTTGATTTGGTTTCTCAGGAAAAACAGACGCATACATATTTAAAGGACAAATTTCTGCACGGGGTTACATTTAAGCTTCCAAAGGGTCTGAAGAAAACAGAAGATATTTTAAATCGATTGACAGAAAGCCTATAGAGTCATACAATTCCGTTCAGGATGGAAAAGCCTGTTACGTCTCCTAAGTCTCCGGATTCTCCACAGCTTTCCTACATGGAACTTATCCGAACAGGGAAAAAAGACTTCGGGAAAAGAACGTTTTCCTTCTGGGAAAAACGGTTATCTCCGAAGCAAGAATACGAAACCAAGCAGCGCTTCTTGAAGGAACAGCCTTCCAAAAAAGAGTTTGACCTTTTCCGTCAGGTACTCGGTGTGAGGCTCGGCATCCTTGATAAAGGAGAGCCTGCAAAAGGATGGGAAAAGCTGAAGACAACGCTTGGATGGAGGTTGGAG
>DATDVM010000059.1:0-9090 GCA_035290005.1 Patescibacteria group bacterium
CACGGGGTCCCCGAAGCGTCTTATGAGTTGAGGTCGTCACAAAATCGGCATATGGAACAGGATCTGGGTGTTCATCCGCAGCGATCAAACCTGCGATATGCGCCATGTCAACCATCATATATGCTCCGACCTCGTTGCAAATCTCTCGGATTCTTTTGAAATCAATTTCACGCGAGTACGCGGTCGCGCCTGAAAGGAGGATTTTGGGCTTGTGAATCTTAGCAAGGCGAAGCATTTCATCGTAGTCTATACGTTCCGTTTCATAATCAACACCATATGGCACAAAATGGTAAAGCTTGCCCGAAAGATTGACCGGGCTTCCATGAGTCAGGTGGCCTCCTTGGGTCAGCTCCATACCCATAATGGTATCGCCAGGCTCACAGGTTGCCACATACACGCCGAAGTTTGGATTGGAGCCGGAATACGGCTGTACGTTCGCGTGTTCAGCACCAAAAAGTTTTTTGGCACGCTCGATCGCAAGTTCTTCTGCGATATCGATAACTTCGCAACCGCCATAATACCGTTTACTCGGATACCCTTCTGCGTACTTGTTCGTCAGTATCGATGCTGTTGCCTCTAAAACCGCCTCAGAAACATAGTTTTCAGATGCAATAAGCTCTATTCCATCAATCTGTCTTCTTTTTTCTTTTTCTATGACTTGGGAAATTTCTGGATCAAATGTAGATAATATAGACATAATACTCCTCCATATGTACTGCAATTTTAATAGAGGGGAGTCTTCTTACAACATGATGATACCCTGAAGTAGAATTGTCACTCCGTCATATATATTGATAGTTGGTGTTTTTTCGGTTATTGTAGAGCCCATATCATCCTCATTTTGTCAATTTCTTACTTACTCGAATTACAGTCTCCTGTCTTAGTGAAGAGTATCATAGAATCACTTTTCTCTCAAGATGAAATTGGGTCTTTTCACCCCTAATTAAGGTATGATACAGTAGTCGCGATGTCCAAACCTTCCTCTCACAAAAACCACTATGAAGTCGAAATTAAAAGCCTGTTAGGCCACAAGAAACACGCCAAACGGTTGAAAAAAAATCTCTCCAAGCTTCCCCAAGGATTAACTCCTCATAAAAAATCGTCGCAGCTGAATCACTATTTTATCGACGGAAATTTAAAAAAACTTGTTACGCGAGTTTCTCACTATCTTACTACCAAAGAGAGAAAAAAGCTTATCTCACTTTCTCAACAAGTCACTGATTTTTCTGTCCGTACTCGAAAAGAAAATTCCACTATTTCCTTTGTTGTGAAAGCCTCTGTTGACGACACGACAAGTTCAAACGGAGTCACACGTATCGAATTTTCCGCCGAGATTCCTAAACTTAGCATTGATCAACTCGATAGTCTGATTTTGCAAAGCGGTTTTAGATATCAGGCTAAGTGGTCACGAGATCGGGAAGAATATAGGTTGGGTGATATCTCCGTCTGTATTGATAAAAATGCCGGATACGGGTATCTTGCCGAATTTGAATTGCTTGTCGAAGAAGATTCTTTGGTTGATGAAGCGCGAAAGACACTCAGAAACCTCATCGAAAAGCTCGGATTTGAGGAACTTCCTCAGGATAGATTAGAGCGGATGTTCGCTTACTACAATGAGCACTGGCAAGACTATTACGGAACAGAAAATACTTTTGTTGTGGAGTAACCTATAAAAAAAGATTTCTCGCATCCAGAGTACCAATATCTTAACCTCCTGAAAGATGTTCTGAAAAACGGTGTCGTCAAGCATGAATATAACACCGGCATTGAACTGAAAAGTGTGTTCGGCAGACAGATCAGGTTTGATCTTTCTAAGGGATTTCCTCTTCTTACCACCAAGAAAGTTTTCTTTCGGGGAATCGTCCACGAGCTCCTCTGGTTTCTTAAGGGTGACTCAAACATTAAGTACTTAATCGATAATGACGTCCACATCTGGGACGACTGGGCATATAAAACCTACAAAGCCAGTATGGATAAAGGAAAAGTCCCTACTCTCACCCAAGATGCATTCATTCAAAAAGTAAAGGAAAGCGCGGCTTTTGCGAAAAAATGGGGAGAGTTAGGACCCGTGTATGGCAGACAATGGCGTAAATGGCAATCAAGCGACGGGAGGGAAATCGACCAGTTGTCCTGGGCAATCGAGAAATTGAAAGAATACCCTGACCGTAAACATTACGTTGTATCAGCCTGGAATCCTGAATTTATTTACGAAATGGCTGCTCCGGGGAAGTCTATGGCAATTCCTCCCTGCCATACGCTTTTCCATTTCAACGTTGCCAATGGACGTCTTTCCTGCCAGCTCTACCAGCGAAGCGCAGATTTGTTCTTGGGAGTTCCATTTAACATCGCAAGTTATTCTCTTCTTACGTTAGTCGTCGCCCATGTCACAGGGTACAAACCCGGTGATTTTGTCCATACATTTGGCGATACGCATATCTACGGGAACCACTACAGTCAGGTCAAAAAACAATGTACTCGTGCGCCAAAACCGTTCCCAACACTTACCATTAATCCCAATAAGAAAAATATTGACGACATTGATTACAATGACATTACCTTGCGAGGATACGACCCATACGCGTCAATCAAAGCTGAAATTACTGTTGTCGGCGGATTTAAGGAAGCAGACAGAAAAAAGTTTATTAAAAAGAAATAAATTCCCTGAAAATTATAGTTTCGGCTTGGTTTGACCTAAGTACTTCGCGTCCTTTTTCTTATAGTATGGGACCTCCGCGGGGCTCGAGAGCTGGTGGAAAGTTAAACCACAGATTCGTTCATGAATTTCTAACGTCACTGGCTCGTTTCCTGAATTAAATAGTTCTAGAACAATTTTCCCCCGGAACCCGGCATCAATAAGAGGTGCAGTTGAATGCACCATGATTCCCTTTCGCCCAAGTGACGATCTTCCGTGAAGCATACCGCAAAGGGTATCAGGCAGTTCCATGTACTCGAGCGTTGTTGCCAGCAAAAACTCACCAGGAGAAAGTGTCACGGTTTTCTTCTGCGTCTTTTTCTTCACTAAATGAGAATCGACTTTCTTTGCAACCTCTCCGAGGCGCAAGTCAAGCGAACAACTTCCGAGGCTCTCTTTAAGATCCGGGGCTGGACGAAGTACAATTTTTTCTTCCTTCAGATACGTCCGAATATCACGATCAGAGAGAACCATATTACCCCCTTTGCCGAACGACATCATATTTCACAACAACAGAATCTGTTCCAAGCGGGATGATTTCTTTTCGTTTGAGGAGCTTCATAACATGCGCTGTCATAAAAGGAATCCCGCTCCCAAAAAGATATGGTTCAAAGGTAATCCACACTTCATCGACGAGATCTTCTTTCATAAACTCCGTATAGACGCTGGCTCCGCCTGAAACAAACACCGTCTTATATCCTGACTTTTCTATGTCACGTAATAACTCTTCCAAAGGTGCATTCGAAAAAATGACATCATCCCCTATTCTCTCCCTTTTTCCCTTTGTAAGGACAAATATCTTACGACCTGGCAGTGATCTTCCTATTGTGTCAAACGTTGTTCTCCCCATGATGAGAACACCTGCTTTTTTTGTCTCCTCTTGGAAAAACTTTTTGTCTTCTCTGCTTGTCCAGGAGGTATTATCGCTTGTCTCTTTTGCAATTTTCCCATCTAACGTTGAGGCAACAATCGCGATGACTTTCATACTGCTTCCTTTTGAGCATCTTCAGCTTGCTTTTGGGGTTTTGTCCAGGAGGCAAAATCGCACTTCGGGTAATTTTTGCAGCCGTAAAAGAATTTTCCTCTTTTTGTCCGTCTCATAACAATCGTCCCACCACATTTCGGACAAGGAACGTCTATTTTTTCCTCATAGGTCTTTGTATTTTTACAGGTTGGGAAATTGCTGCAAGCTAGAAATTTCCCATATCTTCCGATTCTAATCAGCATCTTTCCGCCGCATTTCTCACAAACCTCATCTGTCTCCTGAGCCTGAATTTTCACCCGCTCGCCTTCTTCTTGGACAGTGGAAACGAGTTTCCTGAATGGCTCGTAAAATTTCATCAGTTCACTTTGCCACTTCTTTTCACCATTCGCAATATCGTCAAGCGTGTCTTCCATTTCTGCGGTGAATCCTGTATCGACAATTGAGGGAAAATACTTTGTAAGGAAATCGTTCACTGCGATCGCAAGGACAGTAGGCTGAAGCTTTCCTTCCTTTTTCTCAACGTATTGCCTCTCTAAAATCGTTGATATTGTCGGAGCATAGGTAGAAGGCCGACCAATTCCTTTTTCTTCCAATGTTTTGATCAAAGAAGCCTCTGTGTACTGCGATGGTGGTTGGGTAAATTTCTGTTCAAATGGAAGGTCAAGAAGGGTAACTTGTTCCCCTTTTTGAAGGGTCGGGAGTTCCTTTTCGTTCTCCTTCTGTCCGTTTTTGTCTCCGCCATAAATAGATAACCAGCCATCAAAGAGTTGTTTTGTGCCCTGTGCACGAAACTGGTATACACCTGCCGCTACTTTCGCTTGTTGAGAAAGATATTCGTTCGAAGTCATTTGAGACGCAACGGTTCTTTTCCAAATCAGTTCATAAAGACGTGTATGGTCTCGTGTAAAGGAGTCCTTGAGCTTATCTGCGGTCGTTAATGGATTCGTCGGTCGAATTGCTTCATGTGCTTCCTGCGCCAACTTTGAGGTCACTTTATAGAGCTGTGGAGCTTGTGGGAGATACTTCTCTCCATATGTCTGCATGATAAAACTTCTCGTATTTTCAATCGATTCTTTCGAAAGCGTGACAGAATCCGTACGCATGTAGGTAATATATCCTTCTTCATAAAGAGATTGTGCAAGCATCATGGTCTTTTTAGATGAGAAATGAAGCTTATTGCTCGCAGCTTGTTGTAGCGTGGAGGTGGTAAACGGCGGATATGCATGTTTTTGCAGTTTTTTCTCAGTGTATTCCTCGACAAGAAATGGAAGAGTACTAACTTCATCGGCAATTTTTTTTGCATCCTCACCGTTTTTTATCTCTATTTTTTCGTTCTTTTTATGACTAAGTTTCGCCTGGAATTGAGTGGTATCTTTTTGTAAAACCGCAGTAAGATTCCAATACTCTTCGGGTTTGAAGGCATCGATCTCGCGCTGCCGATCGACAATCAACCGTACGGCGACACTCTGGACTCTTCCTGCTGAAAGGCCGCGCCGTACTTTTCGCCATAACAAAGGGGAGAGTTTGTATCCGACAAGCCTGTCAAGAACACGACGCGCCTGCTGCGCGTCGACTAGCTTATCGTTAATAACACTCGGGTGCTCCAAAGACTGCGTCACTGCATCCTTGGTAATTTCATGAAACACTATTCTATGGATGGGAAATTTCTTCTCATTAAGGCCAAGTGCGTACAGGAGATGCCATGCTATCGCTTCTCCTTCCCGATCAGGGTCAGTCGCGAGAAACACTTCAGAAGATGTCTTTACTTCTTTTTTGAGACTGGTGACAACCTTCTTTTTATCCCGGGGAACCACATACTCGGGGTTTAATGTTTCTTCCTCTACCCCCAATGTACTTTTAGGGAGATCCCGAATATGTCCGAATGAACTGACAATCGTGTAGGTAGAAGGAAGAAAACGCGAAAGCGTCCGTGCTTTGGTCGGAGATTCAACAATAACCAATTTTTTATTTGCCATAGTTCATGAGACCTGTCTTTTTGGTCGCGTCATAAATCCGACCAACTCTTCAATGTTCTTAACATTATACTGATCTGTCAAATTGGTCAAGAAGAGATGAAATAAGTGCGCCGTTGCAAGTGCGTCGGGTAAAGCACGATGACGAGGCGTCACCATTATGCCAAAAAGATGCATCAATTGATCAAGCCCGTGGCGCGGAAATGAGGGGTACAGTCTCCTCGAAAGCCTCAAGGTATCGATAATCAAAGATCCGTTTTGAGCTTCATGGTCTTTCCAGGTCTCAACGTTACGAAGAACCCCTGCGTCAAACGGAGCGTTATGTGCAACGAACACAGCATCCTTGGCAAAGGCTAAAAACTCCTCTATAACCTTTGTCGCTGGTGGTTTTCTTAGAAGCATTGACTGGGTAATCCCTGTAAGGTGACATGTCTCCTTTGAAAGAGGGCAACCTGGATCTACCAATCGGGTAAAATGAGACTCTACCTTCCCCCAGATGACGCGAACCGCTCCGATTTCAACAAGCTTATTTACCCCATCAGAATATGTTGTTTCTGTATCAAAAACAACAAAAGGGGCTTCGCGTAGTGCGACAAGCGGACTCATCCTTTCCTCTTTTTCGTAGTAAAATATACAGTTCCTCGACGGCAAACACTTCCGTCAAGTTCTAAAAGTGTAAGTTGCTGTGCAAGGGCATCTTCCGGTAACTCTAGTGCCTTTGTCATTTCATTAAACTGCAATCCTTTTCTTTCTGCAAGAATAGAAAGAAGTGCTGACTCTTGTCCTCCTGTTTGTACTTGCTCCAAGTAGTTTTATCACTCTCACACTTTGTTTGATATATTTGTCATTTTTGGTTTTTGCATCGAACTTTTCCCTCTCTTTAAGAAAGCGTGTCTCGATATTGTTATCCATGAGAGCAGTTTTCAATGCATTTCGTTTCTGATCAAGAAGTTTATTCAGAGGAATTTTTGTGAGAAGAATTTTTTTCCTCTTATATGACAAAGGGGGGTCGGCCAGAAAAATGGATGCGAGATCTTCTTGGGTATATGGCAGCATGTATTATATTTCCTTAGGACTATTTTTACTACGTTCGGGAAAAAAACGCCGCACATCCGCTCGGTTACCTTCCTGGCTCCTTACGATCCAGGAAGTAGTACTGCATGATCTCTTTTGCGATAGGCGCAGCAACAGAGGCTCCCTCTCCTCCCCCATACTGGCCTTCAACAAGAACCGTCACAGTAATCTCAGGATTTTTATACGGAGCGTAGGCTGTAAACCACGCATGCGTTCGGTCCTTCGGGTCGCCGAATTCCGCAGTTCCTGTTTTCCCTGCTACTTCTATTGGAAACGTAAAAAACGGAAACGCTGTCCCGCCGGGTTGAGCTGCCATACGCATTCCCTCCTGAATGACACGAAGCGTCTCTTCTGATGCAACGTTTCGAGTCAGTTCGCGGGGAGCGAAGACTGATTCAATCCCCTCCGGTGAGTGGACTTTCCATACATTTTGAGGAGCGTAAAGTATTCCGTTGTTCGCAACTACAGTCGTCATCATATTGATTTGGAGTGGCGTTGTAAGAACATCACCCTGGCCGATAGCCATCTGATAGGTATTTCCTAAGAACCATTTTTCTCCCTTTGTGACAATCTTCCATTCTTCATCCGGGACAAGTCCTTGAGATTCTGTCGGAAGATCTATCTTTGTTCCCTGTCCAAATCCGTACCGTACAGCCCAGTCGTGCAGTTTTTTTACCCCGACGCCGTTTATTCCCCCGTATCCCCCGCCAATAGTATAAAAATAAATGTCCGAAGATTTCGCTATTGCCTCACGTAAGGACACATTCCCAAGTCCTTCAGGCTTCCAACCACGATAAACGTACGAACCGATCGAAATTGATCCTTTATCTTCAACGATTGTTTTGGGTGTCACGACGTTCTCTTCTAAAGCAGCCGTCGCGGTCACTATTTTGAAAGTCGACCCTGGTGGATATAATCCTGATGTCGCACGGTTAAATAACGGTTTTTGAGGATCATTCAAAAGTTTCAGATACTCCTCCTCTAAGATTCCGTAGGTAAAAAGATTAGAATTAAAAGAAGGATTTGAGTAAAGCGCAAGAATCGCACCGTTTCTTGGATCTTGCACAACTACCGCACCAATATATGACCCCAAAGCCTTGGCTGCGACCTGCTGCAACCCAAGGTCATGGTACAAATACACGTTTTGCCCAACCAGGGGTTCTTCTTTTCCAAGCTCTCTTACCACCTCACCTTTTGCGTCAACCTCCACGAGATCCCTGCCATCTTGGCCTCGTAAATACCCTTCATACGTTTCCTCAATTCCCGCCCGTCCAATTCGGTCGCCCATCCTATACCTCTTCTCTATAAAAAGAGGACTTTGCAGTTCTTCTTTTGAAATCTCACTGGTAAAACCCAGCACATGCGCAAACAGTTCCGGATAGAGATACTGTCGTGTCGTATCTACCTCGAGATTCTGGGATGATTCATGGGAAGAAAGATACTGCAGAGCTTCATCCCTGGAGATTACTTTGTACGTCCCGTCTTCTTTTCTTAGACGAAATCCAGGGACATTGCGAGTCAACACCTCGCCGTTCCTGTCATATACAACACCACGGGGTGCATGGAGAATTCGTATCTGGATTCTGTTACCGTCGGAAAGAACTCTATTCGTACTTCCTTCGATAACCTGGAGTTGAAACAACCGGACAAATAAAGCGAAAAATACCAAAAGCGTAATAATATAGAAAATAAGATGCCTCCACGTTGAGACGTAGACACGCGAGGTAAGGACGTGTTTATTGGCAATAAGCGAAACGAGTCCTTCTTGCCAACTCTGGCCTCTGGGATCGTCAAAGGATTCCTTTGTGTTCGATTTATGCTTTGTCACGCTATCGGAAAATGCTGATCCTAATTTCATAATCTATCCCGAAAATCTAGTTGAATTGGTTGTTCTCCTTGAAATTCAACGTCGACAAAAGAAATAACAGGTTTCAGAATAATCGTTAAAATGACCTCGGCAACTGCTTTCCATATATTCCAGGGTATGGATGTCGCGAGGGAAAAGAAGAAGGAAGAGACAAAAACAACGGCTAAAACCGCCAGTATGTGACTTGACCAAACATTCTTACGAAAAAAGGAGAAAAGGACAATAATTGTAAGAAACAAAAGCGCAGACATTCCAAGCAGCCTTCCGGAGAGAAGATCCAGGACAATTCCTGCAATAAACGAAAAAGTGATTGCGTCCTTAGGTGTTCGAATCGCAGCCCAAAGAACCACTAGAAGAAGGACGAGATTAATAGGAACGAACGTTGTTTGCAAAAATGCGAAAAGCAATAATAAGAGATAGATCCACAGTTGCTTCATTCGAAAATATACTCCGTTACATCATAATAAAAACTGTCCTTGCTTCACGTATATCGAGCAAA
>DATDVM010000060.1:0-2154 GCA_035290005.1 Patescibacteria group bacterium
AGAAACACCCAACCTCGGAATATATTGATATTCCACCGAGGGAGTCGATCTGTCACCTTCCATTGCGTATCTTCTTCCGACATACAAAATCCGCATAGACTCTTCGGTCTCTCTTTCTATTTTGAACAGTTCTTCAAGAACCGCTACAGCAGGAGTCATATGTCCACCCGTCACGATCAGCTTCATGATCTCTCCCTTTTCTGGTATCGACTAATCTGAAGTAAAATTCCGCAACCTGTAAGAATCGAAATAAGAGACGAGCCTCCATACGAAATAAATGGTAACGTTACACCAGTCAGTGGAACAAGCGCTACCATGGCTGCAAGATTAAGAAGTATTTGGGACGCAATCCAAAACGTTATTCCATAGGCACATAACTTCGAAAAATCATCTGGGGCATTTTGTGCAATGTGAAGCGCACGAAGAATAATGAAGAGAAAAAGCATGATAAGAAGCATTGCTCCTATAAATCCAATTTCTTCCCCTATAATGGCGAAAATCGAATCGGTCGTTACTTCCGGTATATATTCATACTTTTGTCTTGACCGACCCAGTCCAACCCCCATAAGGCCTCCACTTCCCAGTGCAATTAACACCTGTCTAATATGATATGAGGCACCCAGTGGATCGGTTGCCCTATTTGGATCAAGAAGTGTAGAGACATATGTCTTCAGTCGAGCGAGCCGATACGAAGAGGAAAAAATGAAAAAAATCCCAAAAAGAACGACTCCAGGCGCTAGCAGTAAGAATTGAGAAACCGGAGCTCCTGAGATAAAGTACATGGATAGAGCAATCATAATAATGACAATCGTTGTTCCAAAATCAGGTTCAAGAAGGACAAGGAGTGAAACAAACCCAACGATACCCAGAAACGGAAGGAAAGAAGAACCTTGCTTTCTTTTTGATAGGAAAGATGAAAGATAAAGAATCATTCCAAACTTGACGAAATCACTCGGCTGAACAGTAATAACCCCGAGGTCTATCCATCTGTATGCACCCTTTACCTTTGTTCCGATCCCGGGAATAAAGACAAGAAGTAAAAGAAAAAGCGCACAGACAAAAATCGGTACGGATATTTTCCTCCAGAACGGGTATGGAATATAACTCGCAAGAAGAAGGAAAAAAATCCCGACTATCGCCCAAGAAACTTGTTTCGTTAAAAAATGATAGGGATCTCCGAATTCCGCCTGAGCGTGAGCAAGCGAGGCATTATACACCATCACGAGGCCAATTATCGTCGCCCCGATGGTTGACGCAAGAAATAGGAAATCAGGAAATCTTCCTTTAGCGATTACTTTTCTTTTCCTCATGTGCTAAGTTCCTCACGATTTGCTGAAATTGCTGTCCCCTGTCAAATTCGTTCTGGAAGAGACCGAATGAGGCACATCCAGGCGAAAGGAGAACGACATCTCCTTTCTTTGCGACCGAGTACGCCTTTCGTACGGCTTGCTCAAACTGGTCAAAAACCCCGAGTATTCTCTTTCCTCCGCCGTAACGAATAATATCTTTTTCGAGACCTTCTGTTGCTGTCCCTGAGAGGAGAAGAACTGCTTTTACCTGCCTTGCTATCTTCTGGGCAAACAAAGAAAGGTCAAGATTTTTTGAAGCACCCCCTGCCAAAAGAATGATCGGTGTATCTTCATACGCCTCAAGTGCTTTCAGTCCTGCAACAGGAGTTGTACTTGTTGTGTCATCAACAAAAATAATTCCTTGTATTGACGCAATTTTTTCTAGTCTCTCCTCCACCCCTTTAAAGGACTCAACGACAGGGCGCATCTTGGGGAGAGGAATCCGAAAAAGTTGTCCGACCCTCAACGCAGCGGCAATATTTTCTCTATTATGAATTCCTTTTATGCGGAGTTTCCAGAAGGATGGAACGTCATCAGGCTCGAAGAAAAACACTTTTCCTTCGGCCTCCTCTGAGAAACGGGAGACTATCGGATCTCTTTTGCTTAGTATGAGTATATCCTTCTTTTTCTGAAACTGATAGATTGCTTTCTTGTCTTGAATGTAGTCTTGCATGTCTTTATATCTGTTCAAGTGGTCTTCATACATATTGGTGAAAACTGCAACGTGCGGACTTACTTTACGCCACGCAAACCCTTGAAGTTGCCATGAAGAAAGTTCCAGAACGACCGTTGAGTCCTCTTGTAC
>DATDVM010000061.1:0-2659 GCA_035290005.1 Patescibacteria group bacterium
ATAGACTCGATAGGAAACTTCTTCTTCTGACAACGACGACATTCCGAGCCTTTTTATTTTTTCTCTTTTCCTATGTTGACCACTCGGTTTCGTCTCTGATCGTTTTTTCGTTTATGCTCTCTACCGTAAATCTGTTCTTCGGTCCGGCCGAGGCTGCCACCATTCCTACGATCGTGTCCCACGAATACCTTTTCGCGGCAAACTCGATGTATATGTTTACCATGTTTTCGACGGTTCTCACCGGTTATATGATTGCAGGTCCTCTATTAGGAGTGCTTGGGAATGAAAACATTTTTCTCCTTTTGGGGTTCTTACTTCTCTTCGCATCTTTTTTTATCGGGAAAATGCCGTCTGTAGGAAACGGAACAAAGCCTGCTTCTGATCTTTTTGCGACCGAGCTCTCGGATATTTTTCGAGACCTTCTTGCTGGGCTCAAGTATCTTGTCGAGCACAGGGCAACGACACTTCTTCCTGTCCTTCAAATTACGCTCACACAAGCTCTTTTGTCGATGCTTCTTGTGATTGCACCTGGTTTTGCGATCGATATATTGAATATCGATATCAAAGCGTCCTCCTATCTTCTTATCGGTCCGGGAGGAGTGGGATTCGTTGTCTCTCTGATCTGGATGAATTTGTACGCAAGACAGATGTCTCCGGCTCGTCTCATTGTAGGAGGAATTCTTCTTGCAGGAGTGACACTTTTTCTCCTGACCTTTTTCCACACACTTCTTTTTTCGATGGTCTTCCTTTTCTTTTTAGGTCTTGCAAGTCCGCTGATCGCGATTCCGGCCCAAACGCAACTTCAGCGGAATCTTTCCGAAGAATTTCGCGGTAGAGTGTATGGAATTCTTATTATGAGCGTCAGCGTTGCTGCTCTTCTTCCCGTTGCCATCACAGGGTTTTTGGCTGACCTATTTGGAATTGTTGAGGTTGTCTTTTTTGTATCGATCTTAACGCTTCTTTTTGGTCTGTACAATTTTCAGCATCACAATGGGTTTGTTCGTCTGGTTCCCTTTGTTGAGAACGGAGTACAAAGATTGACCACATACGTCTCACAAAGGTTTCCCATAAATGGGAAAGACAGTAAAAGCTAGACGTAGGGCAAGATCGGGCAGTATAATGTGACTCAAAGGAGAATTTTATGACTCCGATTTTTATTCAAAAAGGCATTATTCAAATTGCATTCTATAGCGTTTTTGTGACCATCGGATTTTTCCTGGCATCGTTTATTATCTGGAGGAACATGAAGAAAGCGCATTACGCAAAAGAGGAACCATTTGACCTTCTCTTTGTATGTACGCTTGGTTTTCTTATCGGTGCGCGCGCGATATACATACTCATGCATCCCGAAGCGTTTGGGTGGAATGCTCTTTTGTGGTTTTCCATTTTTTCAACTGTTGGATTCTCGCTCACTGGCGGGATTATCGGGGGTGCAGTCGCACTTTGGGTTTTTTCAAACAAGAAACGATGGAATATCTGGGAGATAGGGGATATTGTCGTACCTCCTGTTATTCTTACCGAAACTTTCGAGTCTTTAGGCTGTTTTTTTTCCGGATGTCGGTACGGAAAATTCAGTAGTCTTCCCTGGGCGGTGGAGATTATCGGGGTGTATGGGAGACGGCATCCTGTGCAGCTTTACGCAGCTTTACTTCTTCTCCTTCTTTTTATCGGTATAACGCTTCTTCGAAAGAGAGTACGGCCAGATGGATTTTTTGTTCCTGTCTATTTGATCGGTTGGGGCGTCATCCATGCTCTTATTGCTTTCTGGCAGGAACAGAGTGTATACTTCGGACGAAATAATTGGTCACAGCTTTTCTCAATAACACTCATTGCCGCAGGATTCGTTCTTCTCAGAACAAGACATCCGCAACTCTTGAATGAATGGACTGAGAAATTGGGAGTTACAAAAGTTGTGACATTTGTGTTACAAAAGATACAGAGGAATAAATAATGATCACAATAGACGAAGTTAAAAAGGCCATTCATCAGGAACCGATGGATCTTGATACGATCACAAAATATCTCCAAGAAGAAAAAGAACGCCTCGAGGACCAAATTTCTAATATGACTGAAGAAGATCCCTTCTTTCAAGAAGACAGGGATATGGAAAATGAGTCGATTACTGACGCGTACGAAGTGTCAGAACACTTGAGAATAGATTCTATCAGCGGAAAGGTTCAAGAACGACTAGACCAAATCAGCCGGGTGCTCGAAAAGATCACTGAAGGAACCTATGGGATTTGTGATAATTGCAGCGAACCGATAGATAAGGCTCGACTTATGGCTATGCCGGACGCTATAGAATGTGTCAAATGTGAGAGGCAGGGAGAATAGCTTTTCTCCCTCCCAAAACTTCTTCACTCTTGCAGCTTTATAAAACCTATATTAGTATAAAGAGAGAAAGATATAGGCCATTATGAGCACTTCACCCGATCGAAAAACAATCTGTATTATTGAAGACGACGAGTTTTTGCGGGATCTGTATGTGGAATTATTGACCGGTGAAGGATACACCGTTATTGCAGCTGAAGACGGAGAAGAGGGTTTACGGCTTCTTGAAACCCAACATTTCAACCTTGTTCTTCTCGACATCATGCTGCCGAAGATTGACGGCCTTGATATCCTCCGGCGTCTCCGTGAGAAGTATCAAGGCGTACTT
>DATDVM010000062.1:0-3661 GCA_035290005.1 Patescibacteria group bacterium
ATATTCAAGTAAGGCGTTTTGCCCGTTTTGAACTCGGCGAGCAGAATTAAAAAACATACTCTTAAAAGGAGGTCACATGCCCGCGTCTGATACCGCACAGCAGTGTCGTTCGAGTATGATTGCTGCCATATCTCACCTGAAAGAAAACTTACTCACGATCCGGACTGGACGAGCGAACGCCCAAGTCCTGGAAGATCTGAAGGTCCATGCCTACGATACCCTCTTAACATTGAAGGAAATGGCAACACTCTCCACTCCAGATCCGAAGACCATCATTGTTCAACCGTGGGACAAGTCTGTTATCGGAGAAGTTCAAAAGGCAATTAGCCAATCTCATCTTGGGTATACTCCTGTCGTTGACGGAGACATTATTCGTATCAGCGTTCCGCCACTGACTGAGGAGAGACGAAAAGAGTTTATCAAGGTTGTCGCCCAAAGAGTCGAACAAGCACGAATTTCTATTCGTATGGCACGTCAGGAAGCTATTCAAGATGTTCGAAAGATGGAAACAGAGAAAGAAATTTCCGAAGATGAGGCACAATTACTAAAGAAAGAAATTGAAGAGTTGAATAAAGAAATGAACGAAGAGGCTGAGAGAATTGGCGAGAAAAAGGAAAAAGACTTGATGGAGGTCTAAGAGAGTGATTATAGCTTCAATTGTATCAATTGTCGTGTTCTTACTTATTCTTGGGGTGTTAGTTCTTGTTCATGAGTTGGGACATTTTTTTGTGGCGAAACGGGTAGGTATTAGGGTAGAGGAGTTCGGACTTGGCCTTCCGCCAAAGATAAAGACGCTGTTTCGAAAGGACGGAACTGAGTATACCTTAAACCTTCTTCCTTTTGGAGGTTTCGTCCGTCTGACCGGTGAGGAGCCCACGCCTGAAGATTTGACCGATGAACGGAGTTTTGCTTCCAAATCACGACGAAGCCGTGCTGCCGTTATCATGGCTGGAGTTGTGATGAACCTTATCTTCGCGACCCTTATATATACAGTACTTCTTTCTGTACAGCAATTTCAATTTGAAACACCACTTTTGACAGATTATCACTTCCCGTTCGGCAAAGAAACACGGTCAGTGATCATTCTTGATGCGCAAGAAGGTTCACCGGCAAAAGAAGCAGGAATAGCACGGGGAGACACGGTTCTTTCTCTTGAAGGGAAAAGTATTTCTGAGATAGAAGAATTCCAGGAGGCCGTGAAAGAAAAACAGGGTCAGGAAGTGCGATTAGCGGTCGAAAACAAAGAATCTGGCGTCAAAGAAGTGACGCTTCTTGCTAGATCTGACCCTCCGAAAGACCAGGGAGCATTGGGAATCGTTCTCGGACGTTTTGTCAAAGTAAGCTACGAGACGCCTTTTGAGAAAGTATTTTCTGGAGCACTCCATAGCGTGAACATCTTGGGTTACACAACGGAAATTCTTTCACAGCTTATTATCGTTTCATTCATGGAGCGAACGGTCGGGCCGATCGGAAGTTCTGTATCAGGTCCAATCGGTATTTTCGGGTTGGTCAATACCATTCTTACGATCGGGAATCTTCAAGAAAAGATCTTGGGAAT
Organism: Patescibacteria group bacterium; assembly: GCA_035290005.1. GTDB lineage: Bacteria > Patescibacteriota > Microgenomatia > DATDVM01 > DATDVM01 > DATDVM01. The sequence continues at coordinate 1,559 of DATDVM010000062.1, forward strand.
ATTGGAACTCACTGCACTTTTGTCCCTTTCTCTGGGGTTTATCAACGCCCTGCCGTTTCCGGCTCTTGATGGCGGACGGTTGCTTTTTATAGGAATTGAAACTATCATAGGCAGAGGAAGATCGATGCGGGTTGAGGCGGTAGTTCACAAGATCGGATTTGCGCTTCTTCTTGCGCTTTTATTCTTGATTTCAATTAAGGATTTTCTTTCACTTTGACATGAGATATTCTGAAGTTTTCGGAAAAACAACTCGGACTTCTCCTAAAGAAGCATCGGTTACAAGTCATAAACTCCTTCATCAAGGCGGATTTATCAGAATGATTTCAGCGGGGCGGTATACGTTTCTTCCCTTGGGGTTCCGGGTGTGCGAGAAAATAGTACACATCATAGAAGAGGAAATGCAAGCGATTGGATCACAACGCCTTGTAACCCCAACTTTTCATCCGATCGAAATTTGGAAAGCCACGAACCGGGATAGAGCATTCGGCCAGGAAATGCATATTGTTCAAGATCATTACGGAGCGACATTTGCATTAGGTGCAACCGCTGAAGGGCTTATGGTTGAGTTGGTAAAAAAGTTTAGGCCTACCTATAAAGATCTCCCTATCTACATTCATCAGTTCAGTGAGAAATTTCGGGATGAAGAGCGTCCGAGACACGGGCTGATTCGTTTACGCGAGTTTACCATGAAGGATGCGTATTCTTTTGACTCTACGGAGGAAGATTCCCTGAAATCCTACCAAAAGTTCTACCACGCATACGAAAAGATTGCGCAACGTTTTGACCTAAAGGTAATCCCAGTGCAAGCTGATAGCGGTGCTATTGGTGGTGATTACAATCATGAGTTTATTGTCGAGTCAGAAGCAGGAGAAGGAGAAGCGTTTCTTTGCACGTCTTGTTCCTATGCCGCCCATGCTGATCGGGCGGAGTACGTGCGTGTTTCAAGCAACGCGAGCGAGAAAGAATTTCCGTTGGAGGAAGTAAAAGCGCCAAATATTATCACGGCCGAGGATGAAGCAAAATTCCATAAGGTGCCGTTATCTCGTGTACTGAACACACTTATCTATAAAGTGAATAATGAGGAGTATGCAGGAGTGCTCGTGATGGGTAACCAGGAGGTGTCTGAACCGAAACTCTTGAAGGCACTTCATGTTGACACTGCTCAGCTTGTAACGACTCAAGAGTTGACAAAGCTTGGAACATATAAGGGATATGTTGCTCCGTTTGGAAAAATCCGCGATACGGTCGTGAGATGGATCGGAGACCTGAGCCTTCTTGAAGTTCGGAATATGGTATCAGGGAGTAATAAGAAGGATACAGACACGGTAAACGTCAATTACGGACGGGATTTTGAAGTACCCCTGGCAGACATTACAACAGCCAAGGAAAACGACACCTGTCCGTCGTGCAAAAAAGGAACGTTACGAATGATTCGAGGAATTGAATGGGGTCATGTCTTTAAGCAGGACTTGTTTTATACTAAGCCACAACAGGGACATTTTGTTAACAAAGAGGGAAAAGAAGAACCGTTGTGGATGGGTGCGTACGGTATCGGGATCGCACGCTCGATTGCAACCATTGTAGAAACTCATCATGATGAAAAAGGTATTATCTGGCCTGAAACGGTTGCTCCTTTCAGAGTTCACCTTGTTGTCCTAAATCAAGAAGACAGTAAGGTGAAAAAGAAAGCTGAAGAATTGTATCAAACGCTTCTTGCAAAGAAAGTAGACGTCCTGTATGACGATAGGGAAGAATCTGCAGGAGTAAAACTGACCGACTGCGACCTCATAGGGCTTCCATATAGAGTTCTTGTCAGTAAAAGAACTGTTTCTTCAGGGAAGATTGAGCTCAAAAAGCGAAGTTCCCCAAATACCGAGTCTCTTGAAGAAGAGGAACTTTATACACGATTGTAACCCACCTTTTTCGTATTGTTGTTGTTCCCCAAGAATATATTTCTCAGAAATCATGATGTCAGTCTAAAAAGTTGCTTGTTCCTTTTTGATGTAAGAACTAAATTTATCCGGATTCCTTAACTATTGGATGAAGTCCTAGAAGAGGTACGACGTTCCAAGGATTTCCTTTACACTTTCTTTTTCCCACACA
>DATDVM010000063.1:0-3484 GCA_035290005.1 Patescibacteria group bacterium
TATATATTCCTATGAAAGGGAAAATGTGGCTTGTATACAACGACTTCCAGCGCACCAACGACAGAACGCTCGTAGCTGTTTCCGAAGGATACGAAACGAACCCTTTTTTTAGAAGCTAACGCTTTCGCTAACTCAATCGGGTATCGTTCACCGCCGCCCACAACTGAATCTCGTCCAAAATATGTAGGAGAAATAATGAGAATGTAGTTTTTGGGTATGTGGAATACTCGAAATAAAACAGCCAGCCTTAGAGGAATTTGGATAAAAATCCGAGTCAGGCTGTCTGCTATGTTTCTCATTTTAATGCCCCATGAAGTTTCCTGAATATGCCGTAGAGAATTCTTATTGCCGACTCATTCACCAACACTAGCCTTCATTGTATCAAACTGCACTGGCAGTAAGACCAGAAGGTTGGAAACTTTCATTTATTTCGATATTTTTTTATGTAAAAATGCTTGGAGTTCTTGTAATCCCATGTTTTGGTGATCGAGCTTGCTTAATGCGATATTCGTTATTTCCAATGATTTTTCATAATCCTGGTTGGTCGAGAGCACACGCGCATAAAAAAGATATGTGTCCGCGAGCTTTTTCTGGAATCCCGTTGCTTCATACATATAGGAGAATTCCGTATACGACTCGTTTATTGGAAAGGCTTTCTCTACTGCTACAGCTAGAATCTCCTGTGCTCCTTTTGTATCTCCCCGTTGTAAACGAAGCTGGGCAACTGCTTCATAGTAATCTGGTTGAAAATACGGATTTTTTTCAATTGCTTCCATCACATACTCTCCCGCCTCTGTTGTCGCTCCTTGTTGAGCGAGAAGAATTCCTTGGGCAAAAAGAGCATCTCCAGAAAAATTATTGAGTGAATACGAAAGACGATACGAACTTAGTGCTTCTTCCGTCTGACCTTTCAAGTGGTTCAAACGGGCATCATAAAGAAATGCTGTGTAGGACAAAGGATACACTTTTTTAATTGTTTGAAACACGGTATGACTTGTATCGTACTGCTCCAAAACGAATAGGTCTTTCCCCCAAAGAATTCCTTTTTGAATAACAAAGAAGAATGACGAAAAGAAAAAAAAGAGGAGAAGAGTCACCATAACCAGTTTACGAATAAGAGGAGAGCCAAAAACGTATGTGTCTTGTTTTGACGGATATAGACCTCCGAAGAATAACCCTGAAATAAAGAAAAAAAGGAATGAAAGGCTGACCCAGTTCCAATCGACATCCAAGAAATTATGAATGATCGAAGAAAGAAGTGACATTCCAAATGCCATCAGAATAATTGACACACGTTCACCCCGGATGGCTGTCTCAATAATTCCTGATCCTTTCCGTAAAAACACAAAAGTGAAACAGACAAAAAGACCAATGAAGCTGATAAATCCCAAAAGACCCATCTCAGAGGCAATTTGTAAAAAATGATTATGCGTGTATCGTGCGTATAGCCAAGGGTCTTGTTGGTACGCATAGAAAGCTGATCCGAAAGCCCCTGGCCCGACTCCCACAAAAGGATAGTCAAGAAGCATGCCTATCGCTGACCGGTACACGCTGATGCGAAGGTCACCTGACACGGTACGGGACTCTTCTACAAATTCTGATGAAATACTTTCAATCCGTGGCTGAACTGTTCCGAGTTGAGACAAAAAGGGAAGAATGAGTAAAAATCCTGCTATGAGTACAACAAATGCTTTCCATCTATGAAATAACGGCCGTCTTGCAAGAACGAGGAAAGGAATAACGCTCAATATAAAACTTAACCACGACGCACGAGAGTACGTCAGAACGAAAAGTGTTGCAATAAAAACATTGAGAATGACCCAAATAATAAAATGAAATTCCTGTTGAAGGAGAAAAAACGCGAGAGCTAAAGGCAAAAGGTACAAAAGAAATGCTCCCATCTGATTATGCCAATAAAATGGTCCGATAAACTGTTTCCCCTCGAGAATGTTTCCGGAGAGAAGTTCAATAATAAAAAAAGAACCTGCTAAGAAAAGTCCAAGGACAAAAAACGTGTTGGCAAACCACGGAATACTATCTTTGTGTCTAAGAGACATCTGAAATCCGATAAGAAAGAATAGAAACAGCGATATATATCGGATAACTTCTTTGACACTGTCCTCGGGTACTTTCGACAGGGATGATGTAAAAAGAACAACGAGACAAAAAAGCAAAAACGGAATCGTAATTGGAAGGGAAAGGCGAATTTTTCGTTTCCAAATTGAAGCTATATAAAAGAGTGGGGCAAGTATTCCCAGGATCGCCACAGACAGAGAAAACCCAAGATATCGTTCTTGAGTAACAAAAAAAAGTATGATTCCAAGAATTCCGGCTGAGAGAAGCTGATCCCGCAAATCCCCCGGAGGTACCCAGGAACGAAGATCTTGTTCTCTCCTCCCTTTTGCTGCCATTTTTGCCCTTACCTTAACTCGTGATGAACTAGTACCACATCCAAGTGCAAATAGCAATATTCTCTTGCCTCATTTGGCCTGAGATGATATGATACGGGCATGGCAGAAGCAGAACTTTCGAAAAAAGAAAAAAGACTGAAGAAAAGAGAAGAGAAGGAGTCTCATCAAAAAAGACGTCAAACCTACTCTTCCCTCTTTCAAATCGGAGTCGTCTTTTTCCTTTTTGTGGGTGTCGGTGCAGTTATCTGGGCTATATCTGTCACTTCATCATCAAAACAAGGAGTACAACTCGGCGCGAGCATCCAGCAAGGTGACCGGATGAAAGGGAATCCAGAAGCAAAGGTAGAACTCGTCGAGTACAGCGATTTCCAGTGCCCAGCGTGTGCAACATATCATCCGATCATAAACGAAATCATTGAAAAGAATAACGAAGTGCTCAAATTTTCTTACAGACACCTTCCTTTACAACAGCACAAATATGCTCGTCTCTCAGCTTACGCAGCAGAAGCTGCAGGGAAGCAAGGCAAGTTTTGGGAGATGTATGACCTTCTCTTTCAAAATCAAGACGTATGGGCTGAAAGCGAAAACGGTCAAGACATCTTCATCTCATATGCAAAAGATCTTCAACTCAATGTCGATCAATTCACACAAGATCTTTCATCAGAAGATATAAAAGATAAAGTGCAAAAGGATTATGAAAGCAGTGTCCGTCTGGGAGTTGATCATACACCCACGTTTTATCTCAATGGGAAAGAAATCGCTCCAAAAAATATTGCCGGTTTCCAGAGAGAAATCGATACTGCCTTGAAAGAAGTACAGGCAAAAGGGTCTCAATGATTTGGATTATCATCTTTTTTTCTCTCGTCGGAGGACTTTTTTCCCTAGTCGGTGGCATTCTTCTTCTTTTAAAACGGCGTCTTTCTCATACAACAATGCTTACCCTGATCAGTTTTGCCGCGGGTGTTCTTCTCTCCGTTTCTTTTGCCGATCTTCTTCCCGAATCGCTCGAGCTATTTGAGGAGAAGGGATTGGATCCGTCTCAACTTTTTCTTTGGCCTCTTTTGGCTATCGTC
>DATDVM010000064.1:0-4394 GCA_035290005.1 Patescibacteria group bacterium
TGTGTTGAAAGAACAAGATGTATTCCGGTTGCCCGTGCCATCTGGGCTAAACGACAAATGGAATCCTCAACATCGGACGGGGCATAGGCCATAATGTCAGCTAATTCGTCAATAAAAATTAGAATATAGGGAAGGGCTTGAAAACCACTCGCTGAGTTATACTCCTCAATGTTTTTCTCTCCAGCGGACTGGAAGAGTTTGTACCTTCTTTCCATCTCGTTAATCGCCCATTTTAAAGCAGAAATGACTTTGTCTACTTCTACAATCACCGGAGTTAAAAGATGAGGAATACCATTATATCCTGTCAGTTCGACACGTTTTGGATCAACCAAAATAAGCTTTACTTCTGTCGGTGTCGTTCGAAACAGAAGTGTCGTAATAAAGCTGTTGATTGCCACGGATTTTCCTGAACCGGTTTGTCCTGCGATGAGGACGTGAGGCATTTTCGCTATATCGAAGACAACAGAATCTCCCGCGACGTTCAGCCACAGAGGTATCACAAGTTTCTCTCTCGTTTGCTGCATTTGCTTTGAAACCAACATCTGTTTCAGAGTAACGATCTGTGGTGTAATGTTCGGGACTTCGATTCCAACAAGCGGTCTCCCGGGAATCGGTGCCTCAATTCGCAATGAACCTGTTTTGGTAGCAAGCGCTAAGGCGAGGTTGTTTTGAAGTGCCGTAATCTTTGAAAGTTTTGTTCCCAATGCAATCTCTAACGCGTATTGCGTCACTGCCGGGCCAGGATTGACCTCAGTAACGTCCGCTTGTATTCCAAAACTCTCAAGAGTGTCTTCAATTGTTGCTGCGTTTTTCTTAATATCTCCCCTATCTGCTTCGCCTCCTGCCGTATCGTTCAAAAGAGTGAGAGGCGGATAGGTCCAGGGTCCGCTTTCAACGGGGACATTACTCACAAGTTCTGATGTCAGTTGAGACCCTCCAAGCTTTCTTTCACCCATTGGGGTAATCTCATCTTTTTGTATCTTTACCGCGGCTTTCCCTTCAAAATCAAACTTTGGAGTTGTGCGGACAATAAGGGGTTTCCTCTTTTTTTCAAGAAATCTTCTTAGGATATACAATTTAAAAAAGTTCCCAAGAGACTGAAATAGCGCACCGAGAGATGAAACAACAGCATCAAGAGATGTGTTAAAAAGAACAACAACGCCGACGACTCCTACAGTGATAAGAAGCATCACCGCGCCTACTGTACTCACCAATGATGAAAGTCCTTCAAAAACCGCATCTCCCAATTCCCCTGCTCTCGTCAACGAAATAAAAGCCATCCAAAGAAGTGTAATACCGAGAAAGACATTTCCCTTGGCTATATCCCACTTTATACGAGTAAGAGAAAAACCGGCGGTAATAAGTACCAGCGGGAAGAGGTATCTCGTCCAACCAAACAGCGCCAGCGTGAGTGAGCTCATCTGATCTAAGACAAGAGCACTCATAAATAAAGAGAGTGCGCTCAAAATAGCCAGAATGATCAGTATTAAAGAGGCAACCGTAAAGATGGTCTCTTTTTTCAACTTCAGTCTAAATGGAGCTCGTTTTCTTCTGCGTCCCATATGAATTACACCTCAATGATAACAGGTAAAATCAACGGCTTTCGTTCTGTCTCATGATAAAAATGCTTTTCCAATGCTTTTCCGATCGTCTTTTTCAGATACGCCTGATCTGTGGTGTGAGCTTTTTGATTCTGGAGTTGTGTTTCAACAAGATTCTTTGCCTGAGAGAAAAGTGTCGGTTTTTCAGAAACCTGAGGGAACCCACGCGGAATAATGTCGATTTCTCCGACCACTCTCCCATTCGCTGCATCAAAAGGAATGATAACGACAATAATCCCTTCTTCTGACATGAGCTGTCTGTCGCGAAGGACGACTTCTTCTACGTCATCCCCACCGATTCCATCAATCATAATATTTTGTAACCGTATCTTCTCCAGGAACTGCAGTTTTCCGTCTTTAAATTCCATAAGATCGCCTGCCCGTAATAAAAAGATCCTTTCTTTCGGATATCCCATTTCTTGTGCCATTTGTTGATAAAGCTGCATATGCCGAAAATCGCTAGACACGGGTATAAGATACTTCGGTGTGGAAAGAGCAATCATTAATCGTAGTTCTTCCCGAGATGCATGCCCTGAGACGTGAACATCATCTGTGATATTACTATAAATGACTTTTGCCCCTTGTCTTGAGAGGCTATCAATCAGTGTGTGTACCTGATTTTCGTTTCCAGGAACCGGATCGGAAGCAAAAATAACAACATCCTCAGGTTCAATACGTACCTTTTTATGGCCACCGTGTGCGATACGCGTTAACGCTGAGTCAGCTTGAGCCTGAGACCCAGCAACAATCAGGGTCAGCTTATCATTCGGAACGTGGTCTATCTGATCAATGGATATTTCAACTTTCTTTCCATATTTTAAATACCCCAGGGCTTTGGCAACCCGAGCATTGCTTTCAATAGACCTTCCAACAAGCGCAACTTTTCTCCCGAATTTCTCTGAGACATCTATGGCTTGTTGGATACGGGAAATGTTTGAAGAGAATGTGGTGATGAGAACTCTTCCTTTCGACCGTTCGAATTCCCTGGAGAACCCTTCCGAAATAACACGCTCTGAAAGTGTATATCCTTCCTTTTCTATACGTACACAATCGGAGAAAAGGGCTAGGACTCCTTCCTTTCCCGCGAGCGCGATTTTCTGAACTTGTGTCCAGCGTCCGTCAACTGGGGTCCAGTCAAATTTATAATCGCCTGTGTGAATAAATCTTCCATCAGGTGTTGAAATAATAAGCCCCGCTGCGTCTGGAACTGAGTGTGAGACATGAAAGAATGATACTTGAAAATCTCCGAGTTTTAAGACCTCGTCTTCGCTCACTGTGTGAAGTTTCACTCCTCCGATACCCACCTCATCCAGCTTCACTGCAACAAGTGCTATTGTGAGAGACGTCGCGAAGACCGGAGGATTCTGTAACTTCGGGAGAAGATAAGGAAGAGCTCCTATATGATCTTCATGACCATGGGTCAAGACGATGCCTCTTATTTTCGACTCTTTTCCGACAAGATATGAACTATCCGGTAACAGAAGGTCTATACCCGGCATTTCTTGGTCAGGAAAGCCAATTCCGCAGTCCACAATCAGGATATCCCTATCTGTTTCATACACATACATATTTTTCGTGACATCTCCGATACCGCCGAGTGAGATAAATCGAACACCTGCCATACTTATTTTCCTTTCATGATCTGTTGTAAATGACGAGAGTTAGCAAAAAAGAAGCCTCCAATCGTCTTCTTATTCTAGCATTCCATCCGTACGAATGTCTACGAAAAACCTTACGGAGAGATAACTATTTTACGATTTTAATAAGTATCCCTTCTCTTGAAGGAATAACAAGAAGTGCGGACATCCAGGAAAGTGAATCTTCCAAGAGAGATAACTCTTGAGTAAGCGCAAGTGATATATAACGGTCACGTACACCAAGGAACTGCTGTGGATGAGATATATACAAAATGGAACGTGAATCAGGCACTTTTCGTAACGTCAGTCGAAATGTTTCATCCGTCGCCAGAGAATCACTTTTTGTCTCTTTAACAAGCTCAAGAATTTCGTCTGCAAGGATTGAATTCGTGGTCAAAACCAGTACACCCCTGTAATAAAACGCGTTCAAAAACGATTGATACAGGACTGTATCTCCTTCTTTTCTTTCAGAATATCCCAGAACTCCACCGGGAGTATCGAACTCTACCTCCTTCAACTGCCATAATGAAGACAAAATGTCGTTACTATCCTTTCCAGAGACAAGATACGCGTAATCGAATCCTGTATGGTTCTTTACGGCAACAACAGCTCCTTTTCCCTCAACTGCCACACCCATTTTTTTCATCCAGGTCGATTGTTCCTTCGTAAGATCCGGAAGATACGGAACAATATCGTGTAATCCAATCCCTGAAATAAAAAAAACGCTTTCGGGAGGACTGTAGTATGCCTCTTTCGGAATAAACTCCCCCTTAAAAAGAGAAAGAATAGGTTGAAATGACGCGTGATTATTAGGGGAAGTCGCCGTGAGCACCTTTTCTGAAATTTCAAGATCAAATGTCAAGGGGAGGTAAGACTTTATCTCTGCTGCTGTAGATGAATCCAACTCTATATCAATTCCTGAAAAAAGACTTTGTTCGTCGAAACCTGTCTTCTCAAGGAAAGAAACCGCTTTGCCTCTATCGTTTGATTGAACGAGGATGTGAATACCTTCTTTCGTGGGAGAAAGCAAAACGGAAGCCTGCGGTTTAGTACGTTGCCAAAGGACTAACCAAACAAGGAAAACACATGTGCTCATTCCAACCGCGAACCAAAGGAAAAAGCGACGAGAAATCTGAGGAAGAAAGATTTTTCTCAT
>DATDVM010000065.1:0-2488 GCA_035290005.1 Patescibacteria group bacterium
AGGTAGGAATACGCGTCTGAATCACCGCATGCGCTTCGAAATGTCCAATAGGGACGGTTCGGGTCATCAGGAGCCTCTAACTCAGTGTATATCGACACTTCGTCTCGATAACTTGCATTTGAGACAAAAGGGTACATCGCACCCGTTGAAGGATCCCTTATGTTTTGCGCTTTCAACGCACCGATGTCTTCCAACTCTTGTTGAGAGACTGGATACACTTGATAATCCGCAACATACGCGTTCACCGAAGACGCGAGTTGGCCGATATGCGCTTTTCGTGCCGCATCACGGCTTTGTGCAATTCTTCGTCTTGGGTTTATTAAAAAGAGAACCGTAGCAAAAAGGATAAGAAGAATTGCTATGACAATAATGACTTCAATAAATGTTAAACCCTGTTTTAAAGGTTGAGCAGGTGACTTTTCTTTATACATGCCTACTTTTAAGCATAGGAGTTTTCTGATCTTTTTGTCAAGCAGTCCTGTTTCCATCCCATAGCATATGTTCTTTTGCCCTCATTGTGCTCCTATGATACACTGGTGCACGATGAAAAAATACCCTCTCCTGATCGTCCTTTTAGGAACTGTTTTTCTTCTTTTTATTTATTTTACATTCCTTTCCCTCTCAGACGTCACATTTCTCACTCCAGACTTCGGTAGATCTGATATTTTGCATCAGAATATTCCAAACAAACTTTTCTTAGCCGAATCCATCGGACAAGAGAGACTCCCGTATTGGAATAGAGGAGTAGGCATGGGTGTTCCACAGTTTGCCGAAGGGCAGATTGGAAGCCTTTACATTCTGAACCTCCTTACATCGCTGCTTCCAATTGTCTGGGCAATGAATCTTTCGTATTGGTTTTCCCTCAGTATTGCGCTTGTGGGCATGTTTCTCTTCCTACGGGCTCTCAAGCTACATCCCGTAGGAAGTTTTCTCGGAGCATGTGCATTTACCTTCTCAGGGTATATGATTGTGAAACTAGTTCATATAAATATGGTCTTTGTAATGAGTCTTTTCCCTCTGGGGGCGTATGTTCTTCATCAATTTTTGACAAAGAAGTCGCGTTTTTTTCTTCTTTTCTTTGTCCTCATCGCGAGCCAACAAATCTTCGCCGGTTCTCCGCAGATGAGCTTCATAAGTTTTCTCGGATACGGATCATATATCGCATTTTCGCTCTTCAACTCTCAAGAGAGCCGAAAACACAAGTTCATGACTGGCCTCGCTCTTGTTGGATCTTTTTTAGGAACGTTAGCTTTAAGTCTTGCGCAAATTCTTCCGACAGCTGAACTTCTGTACCACTCAATTAGAAGGGGAGGGGTTGTCTCTGCTCCAGAGGTAACGTTTCCATATCCCTTTTCGCATGTTCTTACATTCTTGAATCCCTACTTCCTGGGTGATCCGAGGATAGGAACCTATCCAAGGTTTAACGCAGAGTGGGGGATATTTTGGGAAAACACAGCCTACATCGGTATCGTCCCACTCCTTCTTTTTTTCTTCGGGATACTTCTCTCACTGAAGAAGAAATCACCTCTTTTCATTTTCATCAGCGCCATGACATTCGTATCCTTTCTTCTTGTTTTGGGAAAGAATGCACCGACATACTTTCTCTTTGAATTTTCTCCATTCTCGCTTTTTCGAGCTCCCTCAAGATTTCTCTTTCTTACGATTTTCGGTATGAGCACGTTAGCATCCTATGCTCTTTCTGTTATCATCACGACCTGGAGAAAAAAAAGAGTTATTTTTTTCCTTTCGCTTCTTTTGGTCGTTTTCTCTTTGGCTGACCTTCTTTCTTTCGGTCTTTCGTACCATCTGAAAGGAAAACTTTCACCGTTTCTCACCTGTTCTGATACCGCTATTTTTTTAAAAAGCCATTCAACCGACACAAGAGTTGTGAGTCTTGCAGCAGAGGAGACGTGGAATGAAACATTTGTCAAGAATGGGTGGTACAACGAAATACTGATGTACCAGACATACGAAAACAGTCTCAGTCCTTATCTCAACTCCGTCTGTGGAGTCGACCAATTTGATGATTATGGCATCATGACTCCACGACGGCTTTCATATCTTAAACACCTCATTCGGGAAGGAATAACATCTGATGATCAGTCAAAAACGATTCAGATTGACTCTCAATCTCTGAAACTTTTAGGGATGGCTAGTGTTCAGTATATTCTCACTCCTTATACAATAAATAATCCTAACCTACCTCTTGTGTATAGCACTACGACTCAACCCTCGTACCAGATCTATAAAAATCAACTCACTTTGCCACGTATTTTTGCAGTCCGCTCGCTTCAATCGGTATCAACGGTAGAAGAGTTGCGTCAAGCACTTCTCAGTCCTTCTTTCCAACCAGAAAAAACTGCACTCATTGAAGAAGCCATAGATGGAATACCCACCGGTCCGACGGATGACGTAAAAATCAGTGATATCTCGATACAAAACGGTGCTATACAAGGAACGGTTGAGCAAACTTCAGAAAGTCTTGTGG
>DATDVM010000066.1:0-4918 GCA_035290005.1 Patescibacteria group bacterium
TATGTGGGGTATCCGACGGACCGTACGGCGGGGCGCGTATGATTGAAAGTTTAAAACTTATCTTTTCAACATTTGGTGCTGTCCTTACCCAAAAAGTTCTGTATGTCCCATTCGTAGATCGTGTGTTTGACGTGAAGGGTACACTTCTTGATGAAGCGTATAGAAAACGACTTCATGCGCTTCTGGAAGAACTTTCTTGGTATGCTACGATATTTTCAAAAGAGAGAAAAATGTCCTGCAAGAAACCTCTATGACAAAAACTCAAAGAACGCCTTTTACCGTCGATGCACTTGTTCCCTGTTTCAATGAAGAAGGAAGAGTCGGCAGAGTTCTTAATGCTCTGACCAACACAAAATTATTCTCGCAGATTATTGTTGTTGATGATGGCAGTACGGATGGATCTCTTGAGGAAATAAAGCAGTTTCCTAAAGTTATTCTCATTCAGCTTTCTACGAACCAAGGAAAAGGTGCTGCCGTAAAAGCCGGTTTCGCACACGTGACCTCTTCAACAGTCTTTTTGTGCGATGCAGACCTTCACGGACTCACAGAAAAACATATCCAGCAGATGATTGAAGAATACAAAAAGCACCCCAATAGCATGATTGTCGGTATTCGGGAAAAAATGCCTCTCCCTGGCCTTCACTGGCTTAGGACTCACCTTCTTCCGCTCATTGCTGGAGAAAGAGTGCTTTCAACTGATGATTTGCGAAGCGTTCTTTCCCATCCATTGACTTCTGAATATGGCCTTGAGCCGTATATGAACCATTACTTCGTTTCGGCAAAGAAACCTATCTTGAAAATTCTTCTTACGGGTGTAAATGACATACCGAAGTGGGACAAGAAGTCTTATGGATTGAAGACCCATTTTCAAGAAGGGATTAATATCGCCACAAAATATTTAACATTGTATACACAAGAAATACCGAGGGAAATCTATAACGGAGTAAGATCCTTCATCTTTCCGACGTTTGGTATTGATCCTACCAAATATGCATCAAACACAACACGGGTTTTCGGTATACCGATCAATTATGTCAAAGTAGGAAGAGGATCAATCCTCGTGTTTATTCACGGGTGGGCGAATAACTGGGAAGGGTGGGGGCCAGTCATTCCTTATCTTGAAGATGACTTTACCTTGTATCTTCTTGATCTTCCCGGATTTGGCGATTCTGGAGATTTAGCCGAGTACTCCATCGAAAAAGCAGCAGCGTACGTTGAACAATTTGTACAGACTCTTCCGTCGAAGCCAGTTGGAGTGATTGGCCTTTCGATGGGAAGTCTCGTCGTTGCTGAGCTCGGAAGAAAAAATCCGAAGATCACAGATAGCGTGATACTATCAGGGCCAATCATAAAAGATCATAACCTTCAGATGATTTCCCAAACTTTAAAATACTCCCTGTGGTTTATTCGCCATGTTGAGTTTAGCGAAATTGCTTTAAAGAAGATTATCGAGACGCGTGTTGCCGCGTATGCTATGTCAAAGTATATGAACATGTATCGGTTTAATCGATTCCTTGTCGATACATACGGAATGATAGGAAAAAAGAAGATGAGGAGGAAAGCGTTTACCCAAATGGGTATTTCCAGCGCTTCGTATAATTTGAATACGGTTCTCGAGAAGTATGATCTTCCGGTGTTGCTCCTGTACGGAAAAGAGGATAAAATTTCTTCACCGCTTTTTGCAAAAAAAACGTTACTTCCCCAAAATACACATTTACAATGTATCGAGATAGAAGAAGCGGGCCATGTCGCGCCTCTTGAACAACCTCAAAAAGTCGCCGAGGCTATTCGCGTATTTATCGGTGATATGATGAAGAAGAAGAGTCATCGAGAAATAAAACATGAGTGAAGAAAAAAAAGACCAAAACAATAAGATACAAGAGTCTTCTCTCCCCTTTGCTGAAAAAGGAGAGAAAAAAGACACCTATCATTTCGGCTGCCAGAAATCAATTGATGCCGCGCTTCGACATAAGAATGAGAATGAAAGAGAAACGTCTATTCGTGAGGTCGTGGGCGATTTTCAGCATGTGATCATCGCTGATTTTGACCAAACGTTTGTTCCTAAAGATGTAGCCCTTCGTTTAGTGTGGGATTCTGCTGGGATTGAAGATTTCCGGTGGTTACACTTTTTTCAGTATACGAAAAAAGGAGTAGAGATAATAAAGAAAGGACTATCGAGTGTAAATGAACTGAGGTGGAGAGGATGGAGACTCGGAGCGAGTGGAGATGTCAAACTTCTCATGCACGCCGTGTTCGGTGGAAAACGGAAGGAGGAGGCATTTTCGCTTCTGGATAAGACTGCCCAGCACTTGAATCTCAATACCCAGGTTATCGAGTTCTGCGACGAATATAGAACGTATACCGGCATTCCTGAGGTGAATCTTTTTATCCTGACACGAGATCTTTCCTATCTCGCAATTAAGACTGTTGAGAGGCATAGTGAGTTCCTTGCCAAACATGGAATCCGTGTCAGGGGAGTGATTGGAAATCAACTGGACTTTCGTCCGGACGGTGTATTCGAACGGTTGGAAAAAGTACAAGTCACGACAGATGGTAAAAGTAAGATGATTCCCGTCGGCGATATTTGTCTTATAGATACTCAGGAAGAGGAACAGTTACAAAGTCACAATATATTGAATATTCGAAGCGTTGACCATGACTATTCCCGGATTGTCAGAACACTTGTCGATAAGAGAAGAGACATGAAGTTTGATCACCTCTTAGAGCAGGAAGAAATACTTTTATCCGGGACAGAAATAGAGTTACTGCAGACAGAGCATAAGCTGGAGTCTTTATTTGAAGAGACTCAAACAGTCGTTTCAGATGAGGGAATACAAGAGAAAGTTCGTTTGTACGAGGAGTTTGTTTATAAGAAAAGGAAAACGTCTTCAAGGAAACTCTCTATTGCAACATCACGGAAAAAGCTGCGGGAATCTCTCGAACAGTTAACGGTTTCTCTGAAAGGCACATATCACGCGTTACCAGAAGACATTATCCATACATTTTTAGGATATATCCGGAGGAAGCTCAAATGAAACATTTCTCACAAAAGGTCAGTCGTCAATCTGAGCAGAGGACTCTCCAAAAGATAAAAAGAGAACTTTACCATTTGGATAAAATTGAGAAACGGCTTGCAGAGGTTGAGAAACTCTTGACAGACTCGATTCAAGAAGTAGAGAAAGAACTCGAAAAAACGTAAGAATTGGCGGAAAACGAAGCGTCAATTTCCGATGTACTGAACTTCTTCCTCAAGAACAATGTTATATCGGAAGAAAACCTTTTCTTTGACCAGCGTAGCTAAATCGAGAATATCTTGTGCTGTTGCGTTTTTATAGTTGATAAGAAAGTTCGCGTGTTTTTCGGAAATTCGCGCGCCTCCTCTTTGTGTTCCTTTGAGTCCACAAGACTCGATCAAAAAACCGGCTGGAATTTTCCCATACTTTTTTGCAAGATGCCCGACAGGTGAAGAGAGAAGTTCATCTTGGATTTTTTTCGGAATATTCTTAAAAAGAATATTTTTAAAATACGAACCGCAGGTAGGATAGGCGGTCGAGTGTTTTTTCTTTCGGAATTGAAGCGTCTCTTTCATTTGGTGCATGAGAAGGCTAGGATCTTTTTCTTGGATCTGAAAAGATGCCGAAACTATAAGATATTTTTTGGTTTTGAAAAGGGAATGTCGATAAGAGAATGCACAGTCTTTGCGTTTCAGAGATACCAGAGTATTGTTTTTCGTGTCATATGCAAGAGCCCAAAGAAGTATGTCTTTCACCTCTCCTCCAAAAGCGCCCGCATTTCCGTACACCGCACCTCCAACAGTTCCTGGAATTCCAACGCCCCATTCTAAGCCGCCCCATCCATCTTTTGCTACGTTCTGGACGAGGGAGTTCCAGTCTGTTCCCGCGTCCGCGAGAAGTGTGCCGGAATGTTTGTGTACTCGATAGATGGTATTTTCCATCCGGATGACCAATCCACGAATTCCTTTATCTGAAACAAGAATATTCGTCCCCAAGCCGATAGGGGTAACCGAAAGCGCATTCTTTTGAGAAAAAGAGAGCGTTTGCTCAATGTCCGCGGTACTTTTAACCTGAGCGAAATACTCCGCAGAGCCACCGATTTGAAAATTGGTGAAAGGTGCAAGAGGAACGTTTCTTTTGATAGTAAGTCCTGTCACAGGCGATATTGTACCATGCCGGTAACGCTTCTTGACAAAAAGATACAATTTATATATATTCATAGATTAGAATATTTGAATACATATGTACCAGGAACTCTTTTCAGTCCATGCCCGGTTATATAAAGCGATGGCTCATCCGAAACGCCTGGAGATCATTCATCTTCTTCGGGACCAGGAGTTAAATGTAACTGAAATGCAAACCATGCTTGGTTTGGCTCAGTCCAATCTATCTCAACACCTTCAGGTGTTAAGAGAGGCGGGAGTCGTTGCAGCGCGGAGAAACGGCGTCACGATCTACTATAAACTCACGCATCCGTCCTTTGTGCGCGCTTCCGATCTATTGAGGGAAGTCCTGATCGCTCAACAAAAAGAACAACCTGATTTTTCAAAGGAGCTTTATATGGATATGAAAGATTTGGTTCCTTTAGCTATAGATCCGGTGTGTGGGATGAGGGTAAGTCCAAAGACAGCCGGAACTTCCCTGATGTACAACGGACGAAGATGGTACTTTTGTGCAACAGGATGCAAAGAGAAATTCCAGAAACACCCAAACACCTATCTTGTCAAAGGAGTGAAACATGCTTGAGAAGAAGTATATTCTCGGGATCTTTCTTGCAACGATTTTGATTATCGGAGGAAGTGTTTTTGTCACGGCAAAGACGAACGATGGAACGACTCAGGATACAGGAGGAAGAGTTGCGGTTGAGGCAACGACCTACGACTGGGGAGAGATCGGAATAGAAA
>DATDVM010000067.1:0-4582 GCA_035290005.1 Patescibacteria group bacterium
ACACGGGACGGGTATGAATCTTCATTTGACGTGACGCTCACACGAGCCCAAATTACAGTAAAAACAGTCGATCTGACACTGCGAGAAGATGGATTAGCTTATCTTAAGGTGTCACGATTCGGTGACCAGACTGCAGCTGAATGGGATGAAGCAATAAAACAAATTGTTGCGGCTCAGTCAAAAGGAATCATTCTTGATCTTCGGAATAATCCCGGTGGATACTTATCCGGGGCGGTCTATCTTGCATCAGAATTCTTGTCAGCAGGCACGGTGGTTGTTGAACAAGAGGGAAGCGGAGAGTTCCTGACATTTGAAGTAAATCATGCAGCATCTTTACCCAAAACGCCTTTGGTTGTTCTTATCAATAAAGGAAGTGCGTCAGCTTCCGAGATTGTGGCTGGAGCGCTTCAGGTACGTAAAAGGGCGACACTTGTCGGCGAGCAATCGTTTGGAAAAGGAACGGTTCAAAGAGTCGAGGAGTTACCAAGTGAGTCAGCCTTGCATGTGACAACCGCCAAGTGGCTTCTCCCTGATAAAGAATCAATAGACGGAGTCGGCCTGAAACCCGATACGGTTGTTGAGATGAAAGAGGAAGATTTTCAACAGAATAAAGATCCTCAGTTGGAAAAAGCTGTGGAGGTGCTTCAATGAAAGTTATTTTGAAAAATAAAATTGTTGACGTCAAAGAAGGGTACGCGAGGAATTACTTATTCCCATACAAACTCGCCATTCCCGCGACAGAAGAGAATATCAGGAAGCTGGAACAACGGAAAGACGAGGTCGAAAAGGAACTGAAGGAAGAAGAGAAGAAGCTTGAGAATTTAGCTAAAAAGTACGACGGGAAGTCAGTGACGATAAAGAAAGAAGCTGGTGAAGAGAAAAAACTATTCGGTTCGGTGACAAAGAAAGAAGTTGTGAAAGCCTTCAGGTTTCCTTCAGAATCAAACGTTATACTCGCTGCACCGATCAAGGAACTCGGAGAGTATACTGTCCCGGTGAAATTTGGCCGTCACAGCGCTACAGTTACGGTGAAGGTCGTTCCAGAAGAAAATGACGTTCTTCTGTAAAGGGGGAAGTGAAATGAAGAAAACTATTGTTGCACTCATTCTTTTCTCCGCATTTCTTCTTGCCGGCGGTGTAGCGACAGGGATTTGGGTTTCCCGAGTCGTCCCGCTTCCATCCTCTCTCGAAAATAAGTTGCAAATCGTTCAGAAGTTGACAAACGAAGAGTCTGCAGTGACAGACGTCGTCGAGAAGGCAGGACCGGCAGTAGTCACGGTGAGTATCGAAGCGAACGTTTCTACATTTGACCCTTTCTCTTTCGATCCGTTTAACCCGTTCGGTAGTAATGATACACAGAAAGAGGAACAAGACATAGGAACAGGATTCATCGTCGACAAGTCAGGGCTGATTATTACAAACAGACACGTGGTTTCACGGAAAGATGCAACCTATTATGTCTTTACCAAAGACGGAGAGAAATACAAAGTTGATAAAGTATATAAAGATCCGTCACCGTCCCGAGACTTAGCCATTCTTAAGATTTCAGCCAAGAAAGATCTCCCGACTGTTGCGCTCGGAGACTCATCAACGCTCAAAGTCGGGCAGCTTGCAATTGCGATTGGGAACGCGCTGGGTGAGCTTCGGGATACAGTCACAGTAGGTGTAATTTCAGGTCTTGGTCGGGGAATTGAAGCCCAAGACCCGTCAACCGGAGTTGCTGAGAGGCTTGATGATGTGATTCAAACTGATGCTGCTATCAATCCTGGTAATTCAGGCGGACCACTCTTAAATTCGGCCGCTGAAGTCGTCGGAGTAAATGTTGCAACGAGTGTCGGAAGCGAGAATATTGGGTTTGCCATTCCGATCAATACGGTCAAAGAAATTATGAAAGAGTTCCAGGAAACAGGAACGCTGACAAGGCCGTATCTCGGAGTGCGGTATCAACAATTAACGCTTCAGCAGGCAGTTGCCTATGAGTTTCCCGAAGGAGCGTTCCTTCACGATGTCATTTCAGATTCACCAGCTGAGAAAGCCGGATTGAAACAGGGCGATGTTGTGACAGAGATTGACGGGAAGAAGCTGACAGAAGAACAGTCGATTTCACAGATCGTCGAAGGGAAGAAAGTGGGCGACACGATTACACTGAGCGTCTTTCGCAAAGGAGAAGGAACAAAATCATATAAGATACAGTTAGAAGCGATGCCAACCGATTAGCGTCCGGTTCCTTGCAAAGGAACACGAATTTTCTCCTTCCAACCGATTACGTTGTCTTCTTTTTGAAAAAGGACGATATCGTCAACCTTAAATGAGTATACTGCCTCGTGAGATTGAAGATCAGTTTTTGCTTGTTCAAAAGACATTTTCGAAAGATCGTTTCCGACAGTGATATGCGCTTTGAAAAAAGGCGGAAGGTTTACTTTTCTTGAGAGAGGTGCAAGATGTGCCACGATGCGCTCAAAGAGGTTCTGGAGGTCTTTCGTAACAGGGACATTTAGATACAACACGTGTTGCCTTCTTCTTTCAAATGTGCCAACACCTTTCACATCAAGAAGAAATGGAGACACTTCAAGTGAGACTCTCCGCAGAGGTGCGGAAAGATCTGTTATTTCTGATACAGGACTAAAAGGCGGGAAAAGGGTAATGTGCGGAGGATGCTTTTTCAAAGACCTCGGGTAAAACCGTCGCCTGAGATGATCTATTTCTTTACTCACCCCATCAGGGAATGTGATCGCGACAAAATATCTCATTGCATATTCTCCTTTTTTTCCTCTTCTTTGAGCGTGTCGAAGATTGGATCAAGATTTCCTTCCATGATTTCCTCAAGGTTATGCCAGGAAGTTCCGATGCGGTGGTCTGTCAGCCTGTTCTGAGGAACGTTATAGGTTCTAATTTTTTCAGCTCTCATTCCGCGTCCGACTTGAAGTCTTCGTTTTTGTGATATCTCCTTTTGTGTTTCTTCTTCCTGGATTGCCCACAGTTTTGACCTCAGCATTTCCATTGCGAGTGCACGGTTTTGTGCTTGATACCGCTGAGTTTGACACTCAACGACGATTCCGGTCGGGATATGTCGAAGTCTTACAGCGGTCGAGACTTTGTTCACATTTTGACCTCCATGCCCTGAAGCACGAAACGCGTCAAACGTCACATCCCGCGGATCAATATATATATCCGTTTCTTCTACTTCAGGCAAAACGGCAACAGTTGCGGTTGAGGTGTGAACCCTTCCCTGGGCTTCTGTAATAGGAACACGCTGAACACGATGAACTCCAGACTCGAATTTTAAGTGTCCGAATACGCCTTTTCCAATGATTTTGACGACATTCCCGTCAAGGTTCTCAACTTCCCACGCTTTTTTTATCGCGTAGCGGGAGTACATTCGAAGAAGGTCGTGAGCAAAAATATCCGCCTCTTCCCCTCCAGCAGCTCCACGGATTTCCAGGATGACTGGTTTTGTATCCATGGGATCCTCAACTGAAAGATGCTTCTCAAGTTCTTTTTTGAGAGACGTTTTTTCTTCTTCCAATCGATGGATTTCGTTCTGCGCGAGGGAAATAAGTTCCTGGTCTTTTTCAGTCGAGAGTAAATTCTGCGTTTCCAAGATCTGTTTTTCTATGGATGTGAGTTTTTGGTACGTCTTATAAATTGGTTCGATTTCATGAAGCTCTTTACTTAAGGTTTTGAGTTTTTCCGGATCGCGAAAAACGTCAGGCTTTTCAAGTTCCCGTTGTATCTTTGTATACCGGTCAATGAGCGTGATAACACGATTAGAAGTCATACTGAAACCTCAGGATTAATGTCAGCTACTTTTCTTTTTTCGTTGCTGATTGAAGCATTTCTCGGAGTGTACGAGGCTGATTGTCTGGTGTTTCTTTTTGGGGAACTTTCTTCGTTTTCCTGAGCGTTTCTTTTTTCTGGGCTGCAGTTTTTACCTTGCGCTGAAATTTTTCGACAAGACCTTCTGTGTCGACGAGTCTTTGCTGGCCAGTATAAAAAGGATGGCATTTTGCACAGATTTCAACCTTGATTTCAGACAGTGTGGAACCCGCGGCAAATGAATTTCCGCAGACGCAGGTGATCTTTGCCTGTTGATGGAATGTTGGATGAATGTCTTGTTTCATAATGAAGGTATTATAGCACGCTTGAGAGGCTAAAACAAGAAGCTAAGACTGAGTGTGGTTTTTTAGCTTATGAAGGGGATGGTACGCAATTCGACGTTCAGCAACAAAGATACCTAAAAAGACCATAAACGCTCCGAGGAGGAAAAGGGGAGTGAACCGTTCTCCGAGAAGAGGAACAGCCACGAGCGTGGTGACGATTGGATCAAGATACACGAAGACGCCGATATCAGATAGTTTCATCCTGGAAAGTCCCCATTGGAGGAGAAAATAGGCAAGACCTGATGAGAGAAACACACCGAAGAGTATTCCAATAATACCCCGGATATCAAGATGTAACATCCAAAATGGGTCCTGAGCATATTCCAGGAAGACAAAGGGGAGGAAAAAAAGGCCTCCGATAAAAAATGAATAAAAGGTGATTGTCATTGGTGAGTAATGTGCAAAAAGTTCCTTACTTTCGA
>DATDVM010000068.1:0-4506 GCA_035290005.1 Patescibacteria group bacterium
CACAAATAGTTTCTTGATCATTTTGTCGCCAATCTTGTTCTTCGGAAGCATTCCTTTTACCGCGTGTCTCACTATGTACATTGGTTTTTGACTTCGCATTTTATCTGCTTTCGTCTTTTTCAATCCGCCCGGATAACCCGAGTACCGAGTATAGACTTTCTGTTGTTCCTTTTTTCCCGTCAATCTCACTTCCTGCGCATTAATAACGACAACAAAGTCTCCACAATCCATATACGGAACATAGTAACTTTTCTTTTTCCCCATCAAAAGCGTTGCAACATTTGTTGCCAATCTTCCCAAGACCTGATCTTTGGCATCAATAAGATGCCATTCACGCTTGATGTCCGTTTGTTTTGTCGTTACAATTTTCATTTCTTCCCAGAGTCCTTCTTTTCCTCTTTTGTACGTTTTACCTTTTTAGGCTGTACAGTTTTCTTTTCTTCTTTTTTGCCTTTCGCTTCTTTTTTCGGTGGTTCTTCTGGTTTTTGTTCTTCTACATGCTCTTTTATAAGCTCCATTTGAACCATTTGAGCGTTATCTCCCCGTCTTCTCTGGAGACGGATGATCCGGCTAAAACCAGTCTTTCTTTGACCAAATCGTTTTGCCAACACATCCATCATTTTATCTACTGCTTTTGGATCAACTAAAAAGGCAGCCAACATCCGGCGAGCTTGCAGTGTTCCGCTTTTCGCTTTTACCATCAACGAATCGACCAAGCCTCGCACAGCTTTCGCTTTTGCTTCAGTTGTCTTTATTCGCTCATACAAAATGAGCGATGTAATGAGGTTTTTGAATAGGGCTTTCCGTGCTTTTGTATCACGGTCTAATTTCTTCCCTTTAACCCTGTGCCTCATACCCTTTCTCCTTTACCGCTTTCTTTACCGTTTCTATTGACT
This sequence comes from Patescibacteria group bacterium, assembly GCA_035290005.1. Taxonomy (GTDB): domain Bacteria; phylum Patescibacteriota; class Microgenomatia; order DATDVM01; family DATDVM01; genus DATDVM01. The sequence continues at coordinate 897 of DATDVM010000068.1, forward strand.
TCACTCCCATGTTCTTTATTTTGAGCAATTTCTTATCTGGTGTTTCTAAGAGCTGTTGTACAGTCTTGATACCACCCTTTTTCAAGCTGTTTGTAATTCGTGTAGGAAGATCAAGCTCTTCGACGGTCATTTTGGACGTTTCTTCCGCCATATCTTTCTTTGGAGACTCTTCTTCCTCTTCGGTCAGTATCGGCTCAAAAATTGCATGGAAGTGTTCCATCAACATCCGCGCAGCTTGATCTAAAGCTGAAGATGGAACCAGAGTACCGTCCGTCCAGATTTGTAATGACAATTTATCAAAGTTAGTGAGTTTCCCAACACGGGTTGCTTCAACCGTATAATTCACGCGTTCAATAGGCGAAAACAGAGAATCAACCGGTATGACGCCTATTTCTCCTGTTCTTTCGTGTTCATCGGCTGTAACATATCCTACTCCCTGTTCAACAACCATCTCTGCTTCGAGCTTATTTTTATTTGTGGCAAGGCTTCCCAAATACAAATCTTTATTCATAATCTCAACGTTTTCAGATACTTCTGCATCTGCTGCTGTAACCTCTTTTGGTCCTTTTACATTCAATGTAATCTTGCCAGGTTTATCGCCATGAAGTTTGACACGAATTGTTTTCAGGTTTAGGATAAGTTCAACAATGTCCTCTTTGAGTCCGGCTAACGTCGTAAACTGGTGAGGAATTCCCTTAATCTTCACGCGTGTAATCGCCGCTCCCGGGAAGTCACCCAGAAGCACCCGTCTTAAGATATTCCCAAGGGTATGGCCATATCCCTGGCGAAGAGGTTCGATCACAAATTGACCGTAACTATCTTTCTCTTCAATTTTTATAAGCTTAAATGGCGGGTTTAACATAGACTTTCTTTCCTCCTTGTAACCCTTTTATCGAGAGTAAAACTCCACAATAAGACTTTCACTAATCGTTGCGTCAATATCATTTCTTTCCGGAACCCGTATAATCTTTCCTACCGCTGCTTTTCTCTCTAACCAACCAGGAATTTTTATATCTTTATCTTCAAGAAGCGTTTTTACTGTTGGAATCTCTTGTGCTTTCGGTTGTAACGAGACCACTTGTCCGCTTTTTACGGAAAAAGAAGGAATGTCCGTATTCTTTCCGTCTACTAACACATGTCCGTGGGTTACGAGCTGTCTTGCCATAGGTCTTGTCGGAGCAAAAGCCAATCGGTAAATAATGTTATCAAGACGTGTTTCTAAAAGTTGCAATAGAACCTCACCAGTTGCTTCTCTGTTTTTGCGTGCAGTATTAAAATATCGTCGGAATTGCCTTTCCAGAACGCCATACAGCCTTTTTACTTTCTGTTTCTCACGAAGTTGAACTCCGTAATCCGAAAGTCGTTTTCTAAACTTTCTTCCGTGCATACCCGGAGGAACAGCTCCTTTTCTTCGTACCGGACAGGAGTCTAGTCCACACAGAGCTACTCCCTCACGCCGACACAACTTATGTTTTGACCCTGTATAACGTGCCACGTTAGACTCTCCTCTTCTTCCTTGGGCGACACCCGTTATGGGGAATGGGAGTCACATCCGAAATCGTCATAATATTCAGCCCTGCGGCCTTAAGTGCCCGTATCGCACTATCTCTCCCTGACCCAGGTCCCTTCACAAAAATTTCAATTTCCCTGACCCCCATATCCATAGCTTTCCTCGCAACAGTTGAGACAACAGTTGTTGCGGCATACGGAGTCGCTTTACGAGCTCCTTTAAACCCTGCTGTTCCTGAGCTCCCCCAAGCAATTGTATTTCCTTTAGGATCAGTCATTGTGACAATAGTATTATTAAATGTAGCCTGCACGTATACTCTCGCCAACCGTGAAACTATTTTTTGACCTTTCTTTGCTTTCTTCTCCACAACAATGGGCTGTTCTTCGGTCGAAGTTTGTTTCGCAGCAGCCTCAGGCTGTTTTTGAGCTATTTTTGTCTTTCCCATATTATTCCTTTGCTTTTGCAGATCCTTCTTGTGCAGGAGTCTCCTCTTTCGCGCCCATTCGAGAGACTATATCTTTTCTAATTGTTCCTACGGTCATTCTTCGACCTCGTTTGGTCCGTGCATTTGACCTTGTTCTTTGTCCTCGAACGGGGAGACCCATGCTATGTCTGAGACCACGGTAACTTTTAATCGCTTTCAGACGTTTGATGTTCTCTTCTATTCTTCTTCGCAAATCTCCTTCTATGACATATTCTTCTAAAATCTTTTGAACACGGTTAACTTCTTCCTCTGTCAGATTCTTTACTCTGACATCCGGAGATATTTTTGCTTTTTTTAACACCTGTTTTGACAGTGTAGGCCCGATACCTTGAATATACCGAAGCGCAATTTCTACCCGTTTTTCATTTGGTATGTTGATACCAGCGAGACGTGCCATAATTATCCTTGCCTCTGACGGTGTTTTGGATTCGTACAGATAATCCGAACAACACCTTTTCTTCGAACAACTTTGCAATTATTACACATTTTCTTAACGCTTGCCTGTACCTTCATTATTTTAACCTTCGAACAATCCTTCCTTTTGTGAGGTCATAGGGAGTTACTTCGACCTTCACTTTATCTCCTGGAAGTACCCGGATGTAGTTCATCCGCATTTTTCCAGAAAGATGACAAAGAAGTACCCTTCCCCCCTCTAATTCAACACGGAACATCGTGTTGGGCAACGCCTCTTTAATAAACCCTTCAACCTCGAGTATTTCTTCTTTTATCATTATAGTACTCAATCAAAAAGGAGGTTTCGCACCTCCAGGTGCATATTCTACCAGATCACGCTCGCCTGGTCAACACGGCAGGCTCACCGCCTGTTATAAGCACCGTATGCTCAAAAAGTCCTGACAGAGAGCCGTCTGCAGTTGAGATGGTCCATCCATCTTCTTTTTTATACATAACGTCATAGTTCCCTTTATTATAAATGACTTCTATTGCTATCGTCATTCCGTCTACAAGGAGTGGTGTTTCCTTTATATTCATCGAAAGAAAACCCGGCACCTGAGGGTCTTCATGTAACTCTTTTCCTACCCCATGTCCGACAAGCGCCCGGACGACACTATACCCATGACGCTCCACAATTTCCTGAATTGCGGACGATATATGTCCAACTCTTTTGCCAGCTCTTGCTTCATGAATCCCTGCATTCAAAGCTTTTTCTCCAACGTCTAATAATTTTTTTGTCTCTGGATCAATCTTATCGACCCCAACAGTGACCGCTGTATCGGTATGAAGACCTTGATAAAGTACTCCAAGGTCTATTCCGATGATATCTCCGCTTTTGAGCTTTTGGTTACCCGGAAGTCCATGTACGACTTCATCGTTGACTGTCGCACAGATTGCATATTTATAGTCGTCCACCGTCAAAAAAGACGGAGTTGCACCTTTTTCTCTCATCAGTGTATCAGCTTTTTGGTTGAGTTCCAGAGTTGTTATGCCGGGAACAACATCCTTCATGACTTGTGAAAGTACAAAGCCTGCGATTTCTCCGCCAAGCTTCATGATCTCTTGCTCTTTCGGCGACTTGACGTAAATTTTATTCAAGACCGCACCCGCTTTACCACCTCTTGGTGGATCTGCTCAATGGTTGGTGTACCATCAATTTCTTC
>DATDVM010000069.1:0-2825 GCA_035290005.1 Patescibacteria group bacterium
TCATACGCGGGTTCTCAATCTGCCAAGAGAAAAGAAGATCGTAAAACTTCATCATTGCGTCAGTGTACGCAAAAAGGGGAATGGAGTTCGCAAGCCCTGTTAGCTTCCCATCTTGGTATTTCGTTCGAAGGAAACCATCAACTGCAAATCGCAACAACAAATCGTGTTTAACAATTTTCTTTCCCGCGAGTCGTTCTGGGTTTGCTCCAGAGGTCTCTCCAAACTGAAATTTCAGCGAATAAATCTCTTTTTCTAATTTTTCGTACGCTTCATACATATTTTTTGATTGATAAAAGTCTGTCTTCACTCTCAGCGGGTGTAAAATAACCTGATCTTGAAACCAAGCATAATTATAGTCAATATTACGACCATAAAGAGGATTTTTATTGTAGAAGAAGCGGTCTTCAAACACCCTGCGGTCACTTTCTGTTGGTTCATTCCCTTGCGCCAGATGAAATAGCCACTTCTGGGCTTCGTTACTTTTGAAAAACTTAACAAGAGTTTCTTCATCATGAATTCGAAGCAAAACGTTTGCTATCTTTTCAATCGATGGAGATTTCCCTGCATACGCCGCCCGACGGAAATCCCAATCATACGCGTCCTTAAAAAACGTGTATCCAAAACCACTGTCGATCGCCTCATTGACCGAATTTCGGAGTTCACCATTTCTCATTGATCCGTTGTAAAGAGGCAGTAGTCTTTTATCTAACTGAGAGTACCAATAGTATATTTCCTGTCCTTGTTTCTTGGAATCATAGTCAAGATGTTCGAAGACTTTCGCGACTGGCTCGTAACTCTTTGGATCTTCAGGTCTCCTCAAAATATCCGTAATGGCTGTCCACGTCTTTTCTGCTTTAACAAGTTTGTCATAATATATTCCCATCGCAGGTAATTTCTCATAATATGAAGTCTTTTTCCAATCGATATTACCAATAAGGTCTGTTACTTTAACGGGGTTATCCTCATCACGCGAGGATGTTACTGTTTTCTCCTTTTGATCGTATGTCAAAAACTCTTTGGTCTCTGGATCATGGAGAAAGAATTTCTGTTTCAGCGAATCGTATATAACGTCAGCCTTAACAGTCACCGTTTCATCTTTTTGAGGATCTTTTTTCACTTCCAGGGCAACTTGGAGTTTATTTGCTTCTGCATTTTTTCTCCAGAAATCCTCTGTGTTCGGCAGCTCCCAATAGTTCAAAAGATGTAAATCTCCATGATCTACCAAACTATTATTAGTCTTTTCAATGAGCATCTGCCTATTCGGATTGTTCGCATCGGTTCCCGAAAAATATTTCGTAGTTTCGTGATAGAGCTTCTTCAGCTGAAAATCACCGAGGGAAAAATGAGTACTTACCTGCGCCTCTCGACCAGTAAGACTCCTTAGCTCCGCAGCCAGCATTCCGTCGGGACTTGACTTCTTAAGCTGATAATACGCATCTCCATATTTTTCTTCGTATTCTGAAAATTGTTTTTGTTCAACTTCTAACGCTTTTTTCTCGGCTTCAAGAACAACCGTATCTCCAGCGTCTTTATCAATATAGGATTGAATGTTGTTGATTCGTGCTTTCCTTATATTTTTCTCCTGACGTGCGGTTTCTTTCCGGACTGAATACGTTTCAAGTTCACCAAACTTGCCCGCAACATCACGGTACCCCAAAATAACTCCAATATCTTCTGGAGTAACACCGCCTGATTTTTTAAGGACAGGAAGAACTTCACCTTCAATACTACTTTCCGCCGCATCTATCCCACGAAAAACACTTACACGGAAATTATGGAACCTTTTAATCGCGTCCACTTGTTTAGAAAGTGTCTCTCTTTCATCATCTCTTTTGACTGAAAGAATCTGTCCCTGAATCTTTTTCCAACGAAGATTCTCGTCCTTGATCTCACTATCAAGCTGTAACAGCTCACCGAGCATTGAGTCGACTTTTTGTTCAGGAGTACGAGGCGTTGATGAAGGCACACCAACAGATGGTCTCTCTTTCGGAGAACCACTTTTTGAGGGTTGTTCTATACGCTTGGATTCTTTCTGATCTTTTTCTCCCATAGATGTTCGCCTTTGGTCTTATAGTAATACTTACAATGATATTAAATACTATTTTTTTACCTTTGTCAAGCCCCTGTTTACAGTTGGGACAAGACGTCCTGTATTACTCAATTGTCGTTGTTATATCCTTTTAATCCTCGTCACTAAAGAAAACCGTCATTTCTGACCTGTTTGTCTTGGCAAATTAGCCTAAATCCTGTATAGTGAAAGAAGGCTAGAGAGGTTCATGAAGCAGCATCCTGTACCACAAAATATCTCGTCCTTTGAGTTCAAATTGGTTGGCGATCTCACCATGAAGCAATTTGGATTCTTGGCACTTGGTTTTATCCTGGCCGGCATCATATACGCCTCTCCTCTCCCAGGGGTCTTCAAATGGCCGCTTATCCTCCTTTTTGGTTTTGGTGGGGTAAGTCTCGCGTTTATGCCCGTTGAAGAACGTTCACTCGACCGATGGTTTGTTTCTTTTATCCGTGCCGTGTATTCACCAACTCAATATGTATGGAAAAAGGAGAATTATATTCCCTGGCTGTATCAAACAACTGTCCAGCCACAGATGGTACCACAAACTGAGGTCGCAACAACACAAGAAAGCAAAGGGAAACTTGAAGAGTATTTACGCACGCTTCCGCAAAAACCTCAAAACACACTCGACCTCAGAGAGCAGGGTTTCTTGAATAAACTTGATTTTTCAGCGGGCGAGTCTTTTCTTGAACCGACTTCGGTGATTGCACCCCCACCACTTCCCCGGGAAGAAAAGATCTATAAACTCCCAGGG
>DATDVM010000070.1:0-3994 GCA_035290005.1 Patescibacteria group bacterium
TTGCTGTTTCCTTCTGAAGTAAAAGAAAAGCTGCAAAATCACGACCTTTATCACTAAGATAAATCTGCACACCTTTTCTTTGAGCAAGACCGATATTGTATCGGGTCTTCTGATGCATTTGTGCTAACAACTCGTCTTCACTTTTCTTGAGATCAAGAAAAAATGTATGTGGTGCGAAAACATCTTTTTTGCTTTTTATAAAACGAGGATCCTCTCTTGTCAGCTGATCAAGCATAATAGCTTCCTTGGAATCCTTCTGAATGAGAGGCTCTATTTTAACAAATATAGTATCGTGTTCTAGGGCGATTTTTTCGATACTTTGTAGCATTGCGGATGTCGGAAGAGGGCTTTTGGGAAAGTAGCCTATCGTGAACGATGTATGCGGTACTGGATGGAGGGTTAATTGAAAGCCCTGATCTAACGTTCCTTTCTCATCAAAGGAACCCAGACGAAATAGATCTACTCCCGTCCGTTCACGAAATCTTCCCCACTCATAGGACTGAATGATGTGGGAAATCTTCTGGTTGTACTCATCTTTTTCTTGTTCTATAATTTCGCGGATAATCATTCTTGCTCAGCCAATATATATACATCTGTAAAGCGGGCACTCCACCAACCGGTTTCCAAGGAGTCAAATCCGAGGTCAATTTTCTTGCCCTTGATTGATCCTCCTTTATCTCCCGCAAGTGCCAGACCGTATCCTGGCACATACACTCTTTTCCCCAAAGGAATGATGCTTGGGTCAACTGCCACGATTCCATATCCTGCAGGGTATCCGAGAGCCGTGATTCCACTACATCCTCGACAAGTCGGGACATAAGAAGTGGACCACATCCGTAGCTTTTGTGTGTAGGCAATACGACCATATTCTGTATCAAGATGGCGGATGACAACTTTTGTTCCCTGTTTTATTATTTTTGTTTGTTGAGGCTCAAGATTTTGATCAATTACTCGCTCCGAGAATAACTGGTCTTTATAATACGTCAGAAGGATTGTCTGAGTCAGACGGCCCTCTTTCCCTTCTTGAATAATAGTTTCTTCACCTAATTCTAACGTCGGGTCCTTGACAAGTTCTGTTGTATAGGGGATTGTGTTTGATTTTGAGATCACTTTCTCCGAAAAATATGTCTGGGTAGTTAGAACAATGGGGGAAGGAAGAAACGGTTGAATGGTGTCTGCTGTGGAGACGGGATTGTTGGTAGCAAGTGAAGGTGAGGCAAGAGAAAGGGTCCCGATAATAAGGAGCAATGCGAAAATTCTGAAATAATTCGTGGCTAAAAGTTTTGCCAACATGGTGGTTGTATCGTATCAAAACTTTCCCGCGAATGCAAAGCTTACGTCTCTATCGTAGCAATAAACTCTTTGGGAATATCTTCGACGAAACGAGAAAGCATGCTCGTCATTCGGGATCCGAAATAGAGACGGTTTCTCGCATAGGTGAGGTAGAGATCTTCTTTGGAACGTGTCAGGCCAACGTAACACAAGCGTCTTTCTTCTTCTAACTCATTTGGGTCGAGAAGTGATCTCGAATGAGGAAATAACCCTTCTTCCATGCCGATCATGAAGACGATAGGGAATTCGAGTCCCTTTGCTGCATGTAACGTCATGAGTTGTATAGCCTCTTTTTTTTCACCGTTTGAGGGATGTTCGGGAAGATACTCTTGTTCAACAAGGGAGACATTTTCCAGGAAAGAAACAAGCGAAGTGAATTGTGAAGCAACAGATCGAAGCTCTTTCACATTCTCAATCCGGGTTTCGCCTTCTTCTGTACCGTTTTCGAGAAGAGAAAGGTATTCTGTCGAAGAAAGAATTCTATCAAGTGCTTCCAAAGCGCTACAAGTATCAACATTGATATTTTTTTGAAGTTCAAGGAACTGGTTAAAACGCGACTTACCGATTTTAAGGACTCTTTCTTCTGAAAGACGGTCAGAGGGATTAAGGAGAAGACGGAGATACGAAAGGACGTCTTTGACTTCTTTCCTTTCATAGAATTTCGTTCCTCCTACTAGGATATAAGGGAGTCCCGTCTTCAAAAGGGATTCTTCAATGGTTCGACTTTGTGCGTTTGTGCGATACAAAACCGCATACGATGAGAGCGGCAGTTGGGTGGATAGAACTGTTTGAGTAATGAAATTCGCTTCATCAATTTCGTTTTGTCCCTGGAAAAGGCGAATGGGGTTTCCTTGGGAATTTTGTGTCCAGAGCCGTTTCTCTTTTCTATTTCTGTTTTGACGGATAACCATATAGGCTGCTTCTAAGATTGTTTTCGTGGACCTATAGTTTTGCTCGAGTTTCAAAACTTTACAGTTCGGATAATCTTTTTCAAAATCGAGGATATTTTTGATATCCGCTCCCCGGAACGCATATATTGATTGATCATCGTCTCCACAGACAGCAATATTCTTCCAACGCGATGCCAATAGTTTTGTCAGAAGATATTGAGCATGATTGGTGTCTTGATATTCGTCGACTAAGATATACTGAAACTGCGTTGCATAGGTGTCGAGTACTTCCTTGTGTTTTTGAAATAGAAACACAGTTTGAGAAAGGAGATCGTCGAAATCCAATGCACGATTCTTTTGCAAGATTTTGGTGTACTGAAGATATATCCGCGCGACTGTTTCCTGGAAGACTCCACGTACATATTGTGGATACTCTTTTTCAGTAATTAATTCGTTTTTTGCCGAAGATATTGAAACAAGGGCCGACCTCGGTGAAACCTGTTTCTTTGATATACCCAGATCATCCATGGCTTTCTTGACTGCTTCAATCTGATCGGTTTGATCGTAGATGACAAAATGAGGATCAATTCCGATATGGTGACCATATTTTCGAAGAATTTTTGCACAAAGGGAATGGAAAGTGCCCGTAAAAGGAGGAGCCTTCCCCACCAATTTGATAATTCTTTCCTTCATTTCGTTCGCTGCTTTATTTGTAAAGGTAATGCATAAAATATGTTCTGGCGAGACTAACTTTTCTTTTATGAGGTACGCTACCCTATGAGTCATGCAAGCGGTTTTCCCGCTTCCTGCGCCTGCCAGAATAAGAAGGGGTCCTTCCGTGGAATGAACGGCTTCTTCTTGAATAAGATTAAGAGGAGAAAGAACATCTTTTATCATAGTATTATGTAAATTCAGGGAGTATGTTTTTTCTTAGAGCATGATAAGGAAATCAAAAAATCACCCCCTTGTCAAGGAAGGTCGGAATTTACTACAATGAGCCAGACTGTTGTGGAAATATATATATGAATGCCCCATTCCTCGTAGCAAATTGGAAATGTAACAAGACCATAGATGAATCCTTAGAGTGGATTCAGACATTCCAAAGAGAAGCTCCTCGAAAGAAAGGAGAGGTTATTGTTTGCCCTCCCTTGCCTTCTCTGTCGATCCTACGGAGAGAAATTCTCGCCAACAATTGGAACCTTTCGCTCGGCGCACAGAATATATCTTGTTTTGAAGGCGGCGCATATACGGGAGAGGTTTCAGGGATAATGCTGAAGGATCTGGTAGAATATGTTATTATTGGTCACTCTGAAAGAAGAAGATGGTTCAGAGAGTCTGATAAAGAGATAACAGACAAGATTAGAATAGCACTCAAAAACGATATTATACCGCTCGTATGCGTTTCGAATAATTCAGAAATTGGTTTATGGCGATCGATCCCGGAGAGCAGCGGGCGGACACTCCTTGTCGGTTTTGAGCCTATTGAGGCGATAGGGACAGGAGCTTCAGAAAGTCCTGAATACGTCGATGATGTTGCGAAGGCAATAAAGACTCTTCTTTCTTCATGGAAGGATGTCTATGTATTATATGGCGGAAGCGTGCACGGTGAAAATGTTCAGTCTTTTATCCGTCAAAAGAACATTGACGGAGTTCTTGTCGGTTCTGCAAGTCTCCATCCCACGAGTTTCAAGGAGATTGTAGAAAATGCTTCAAAGTGATTCTCTTTTCATCCGCACAAGAACAAAACGACGTCTTTCGCGTTATTCTTCTTA
>DATDVM010000071.1:0-5362 GCA_035290005.1 Patescibacteria group bacterium
TTTGTGATGCAGTTCGTGTCCACTCAAAGATTATTGAGGGGGACAAAGAACGCATACAAATTTTCGAAGGCATTGTAATTGCAAAAAAAGGATCTGGTGTCAGCCAGACATTTACTGTACGAAAGATTGCGGCTGGTGGGATCGGTGTTGAGAGAATTTGGCCTGTTCAATCACAGAACGTTATTAAGGTTCAAGTCAAGAAAAAAGGAAATGTCCGTCGTGCTAAACTTTACTACCTTCGTGGACGACAAGGAAGAGAAGCCCTTCGCGTCAAAGTAGAAAAATAAAGGTGTCCTCCAAAAATTCTGAAAATTCTGCATAGACATTTGTTTCCTCGTATCTCGTTTCACAATTTTTTCGTATTTTAACTCATAACATTTACTCTCCGTATAGAAAGATAGACCTTACTGCCACAAAAGAGCAGATCCTTTTCGCGATTGAAGTAAAAGCAAGAAGAACTTATGAGTATGGAGAACCTATGGAATGCATCCTTACATCAGTAATTTAGAACTCTTGATATAGTTTGACAGAATTTGACATACATTGATCATCTTGACCTTCTCTTCTTATTCTCGTATTATCCCCTCGACCCCAACTTTAACTCCGTGGTAGATATGTAACTTGCCCGAAAGGGAAAGGTTGAGTGGTTCAATCAGGCAGTGTGCTTTATCCAAATGCACGGAGTGCAACGACCGTTCATGATGTCTTCTTTTATGTTACAGGAGTAGTCCTGTTCGTCGCTCCGTTTCTTCCTATCCCCGGATTCCTGATCCGATTTTCTTTTGTGACAATTCTTTTTTATCTTACGGTTTTTTGTATCTTGCACCTTCAGCTAAAAAGACCGTCTTTGTTTCCGAAAACATATCTTCTGACCGCTCCTAAAGAAGATGATAAGAAGGAAAGTGACGTGTCTCTTTCCCCTATTCTTTCAAAAAATGAAAAGGGGAGCGGACTGGTTCTAGCCACAGAGTAACTTCTTGCTTTGTGCCTCCTTGAGATTGATCTTAAACATCATTTTTGATACAATGCGAAGGCTGGGGTCGTTAGCTCAGTCTGGCAGAGCAGTTGCCTTTTAAGCAATTGGTCACAGGTTCGAATCCTGTACGACCCACACAAATGGCCCCGTCGTCTAGCGGCCTAGGACATCAGGTTTTCAGCCTGAGAATCAAGGGTTCGAATCCCTTCGGGGTCACAACTATTTGTCTTACACAGTGCATTGTGTGTAGTAGGGATAAGAATTTCTTTACAGCTTCGCCGAAAGAATTTTCCCCAACTTTTACAACATACGTTATTAAACCGCGGCCTTGAATATTTTTAAAGGAACGGGAACCCACAGAGTGTTCAACCTGGTTTGTTTGTATCCTATTTCTTATATCAAAGTAAAAGAAGGATACATTTGAGAAAGCTTAGATATTAGTTTTTCTGAATATGAAGTGGTATCTTTTCCTGAGGTGGAGTGTGGTTTTCTTCAAGTGTTTTTTTCTCCTCTATCCCTTGAAGAATTTTTTGTCCTTTTAAGAAACGATGGGATCCGATGATAAGGAAGACCAGAGCTCCGAGGATAAGACCCCAGCCGATGGTAATGAAAATAATTGTTCCAAGGAGCTTTACAAAACCCACTCCTGTGAGAGCTGTTGCCATTGAAGTACGGACATATGCAAGAAGTGTCCGCTCATTCGCCAGGCTTGTCCGCTCGATTGAAAGATGATCATTAATATGCGGAGGATCCGTACTGATTACATCAAGAATATCGCCCATGGAATCTATTGTATGAAAAATAAAGGGTATTTATCAAGAGCAAGTTTTCCGTGTTTGCGTAGATAGTGTCTGATCGATATAATGATTTTATATGTGCCTTACTGTTCCTCTCCAGGTAAAATCTCTCAAAGGACATATTGCGACTCTCGAAGGCGGGAAAAGCGTAGATATCAGGCTTCTAAGAAGTGTCAAAAAGGGTGACTGGCTTCTTGTCCAATCAAACATAGCTGTCAGTAAAGTAACACAAAAAGAAGCGAAGGAAATGAATCAGGTATGGTCGGAGGTGAGAAATGAGCTTGCTGGAAAAGCATAAAGGAATTGCTCTGTCCTTTCTTACAGCGATTTTTTCAGGATGTGCTATTTTCGTAAACGGGTTTGTTGTTCGGGCTGTTGGTGACCCACTTGTTTTTACGACGCTGAAAAATAGCCTCGTCGTCGTTCTCCTTTTTCTTTGGCTTCTTTCCTTCAAAAAAATATACCTCTTCTCAAAAACAACTCGTAAGGAAAAAGGATACCTTTTTTTGATTGGAGTAATCGGAGGTGCGATTCCGTTTTACCTTTTCTTTACCGCACTTTCAAAGATGCCAGCAATCAACGCATCCCTTATTCATAAAACATTGGTCTTTTGGGTAGCGCTTCTCGCAATTTTTTTTCTACGGGAGAAACTCTCTTTTCGGCAAAGTGGAGCGCTCGTGATCCTTTTTGTGAGTAACCTTTTTATCGGAGGATTTCAGGGATTTCAATTTTCAGAGTGGGAGCTTTTCGCTCTTGCAGCAACAATTCTCTGGGCTATTGAAAATATAATCGCAAAGAAAGCTCTACGGACACTTGATAGTGATTTAATATCCTTTTCCCGGATGGGGATAGGATCACTTATACTTCTTGGTGCTGTTGGGGTGTCAGGGAAAATTCCTCTCCTTTTTTCGGTCACACCAGCTCAGTTTTTGATGATATTTGTTACTGTTATCCTTCTTACTGGATATGTGTTGACGTGGTATAAAGCATTATCGTATGCTCCCGCAACGGTTGTAACAACTGTTTTGGTGTTCGGTTCAGTGGTAACAAATATATTGACAGTTGTGACTCATGGATTCAGTTTTTCGTTTCCCCTTCTTTCTCAGACTATTTTTACCCTTGCGGGAATTTGGTTTTTCTTTCACTCCTTACCTCGTATGATACAAAAAGAAGAAAAGTTTTCTTCGTGAAAGATGGTCATGAACGGACTTCTCTTATGTGCCCGATACGCTCTTGCACCGAATCTTTTGAAATATTGTGGGCCAATACATACCGATACCCTCTCAGGATATATGTCTGAAAAGCTCGCAGATAAAGGATTACAAGAATATCTTTCTCAGTTTGAGACCCTTTATCCTTATCTTCGTTTTATTGCGGCTGAAAATGGTATTTCAGATCCGTTTGACCCGCGGGTTGTCGAAGCATATTGGATTGGTAACGACCTTCTTTCGCGCATTTCAATGAAACAGTTTTGGGGACACCTCCTACAAGATCAATCACTAAAAAAAAAGATTCCAACCACGATGTTGAAGTGGGTGATCGGGAAAGTACCGAAAGGAGCGCTTCCTCACCACTCATTCCATGTCTTAAATGTTTTTCTTCGAACAGGACATCACGCTGTCGCGCACACGCTTCTTACCATGGACAGTTGCCTCATAGGTTGGGGAAAAGTGCAGTCAAGCAAGAATCGTGTATTGACTGTAGAGACTCAGCAGCTTTCTTACAAGGATAGTCAGTTGTTTTTTCAGGATCGTGTGATAAAGAACCTGGCTATTCCGATTTCATCCGATGATTCGTTTCAACCCGGAGAGTATGTTTCTTATCATTGGAATTCGGTCTGTGAGAGAGTAAATGAAGGGCAAGTTCGTAACTTGAAAAAGTATACGTTATGGCATCTACAACTTGCTAACCAAACCATATGAAAGATGTTACCATCACTGTTTTCGGAAACCCTGACGTTCCAGAAGATGCTCTTGCCGTCAGTCTTCTTTTTTCGTTGAAGAAATCATTTCCCCAGTACCATATAATCCATCTTGATCCAAACGAAAATATCATTCCGCCAGAGAGAGGTTTTTGGTGGATTATCGATGTGGCTGAAGGCATAAAAAAGGTAACTGTTTTTCGGGACCTTGATCTTCTGAAATCAAAACGGTACCTTTCGGTTCATGACATGGATCTTTCTTTTACGCTGCATCTTCTTTCGAAACTCCACAAACTTCCCAAGAAGTTTGGGATTATCGCTATTCCTCGGTATTTTACGAAAGAAGAGTTATTTAAGGAAGTTCTGCGGATTATTTCCACTTCACCTTAAGAAAATGAGTCGCACAACTCATACAGGGATCGTAGGCGCGGACTACCTTTTCCATTTCAAGTTCTAGTTTTTTCTTTTCCATATCAATGTGTTGTTCGACACAATTCTTCAAATTTTGCTCAATTGAGATTTGGTTCTGGCCCGTGGGGACGATTACTTCAGATGCGGTGACTTTTGCTTTTTCAACGGTAACCTGGTGGTATAACGTTCCGCGAGGGGCCTCAACGACACCGATTCCTATTCCGTCAAGAATCTCAGGTTTTATTGGTGTTTCAAGATGAAATGAGTGAGAATTGAGGATGTCGTACGCTTCATCAACACAGTGAAGAATTTCTATAGCCTGGGCTAGGTTATTATCGAAAATGTTTGATGAAGGGAACTTGTTTAGAAGGTTTTTAACGCTTTCTTTTGTCTTCGGATGAAGGGAATGAGCATGAAGATTCATTCTTGCTAGTGCCCCGACCATCGGTCTTTTTCCAATAAAGGAGAACCCTGATGCTTGGGAATACGGTATAACCACGCGTTCGAGGTGTTTTCGAAACTCTGGTGCAGGAACGATAGTTCCGTCACTTGTCGCAAGATTTCCTTCAAGAAACGAGTACTGATCTTTTGCATCAAGAGCAAAGAAGATAGTATCTCTATCTTCCTGGTGAAACGCACACGCAGCAAAGACGTCGATGAGGCGTAGAACTGCTTCGCGGATGTTGGCAAGCTTCGGTAAAAGCGATTGGGTGTCTTGTGTTGAAGGGATTTGGAGAAACCCGCCGATGGTGGGATAGATTGCGTGTACCGACCGACCTCCAAAGGCATTTGAAAGGTCATTTCCGATGCTTTTTACGTCAAAGGTATCATGTAAAAGCTGATGTTGTGTTTTGTCCTGTTCATCGAAATCAAGGAGAGAATCTTTTTCAAAAAGGTCAGGTAAAGAGAAGACATAGAGGTGGAGAGCATGGTCACGTATCATGAGTCCGTCTACAACCAGTCTTCGAAGAAGTTTTGTCTGTTCGGAAGGAACCACCTTGAGCGCGTGTTCTATTGACTGGATAGAGCAAAGGAGGTGCGCGTTTGAACAGGTTCCACAGATTCGGGCAAGATGTTGAGGAACTGCAGCGATAGGTTTTCCTTGAACGGCTTGCGTATAGAATCTTCTATACCCAGTTACCTGAAATCTAAGATCTGAGACTTTGCCGTCTCGTACGGTCACGTTAACGGCTGCGTTGCCTTCAATTTTGGAGATATCGTCAAGAGACAAGTCAAAAGATATTTTATGCATCTTTG
>DATDVM010000072.1:0-10950 GCA_035290005.1 Patescibacteria group bacterium
TTTCTTTCCTTTCAAGACAGCTTCTTTCATGACTGTCTTCGCCGTCTTTTCAAAAATATCACTGACAGCACCGGCACTCACTTCTTCTGCAAACTCTTCTTGCAGTTTTTTTATGATTTGTTGTCCAGTTGATTCATGCCAGGTTTCTTCTTTACTAAACAACACCTTTTTAATCTCTTCTTCACAACGCGAACTTACCTTTTTCTCGAGACTTTTTTCTATTTTTTCTACTTCATATTGGTGCTTTTCTCTTCCGACTTCTTTGACGAGGTCTTCGATAAGCCGAAGAGGTTCTAAAACGTTTTTATGTCCGTATGCGACTGCTTTTAGCATCATTTGTTCGTCTATTTCATTTGCCCCAGCTTCCACCATAACTACGGCATCTTTCGTGGAGGCAACAACAAGATCAAGATCGCTTTGATCCAGATCACTGTTGTACGGATTAGTTAAGAACTCTTTCTCTTTCGAAAGACCAACTCTTACTCCGGCAATCGGTCCGTTCCATGGGATGTCTGAAATTGCGACTGCGGAAGATGCTGCAATCATCGCGAGAATAGACGGATCATGCTGTTGATCGACTGAAAGAACGGTCACAATGAGCTGTACTTCGTTTTTATAATCCTTTGGGAAAAGGGGACGTATTGCCCGATCGATGAGCCTTCCCGAAAGAACTGCATCTTCTGACGGTCTTGTCTCTCGTTTAATAAACCGTGACGTAGAGATGCGTCCTCCTGCATACAATTTTTCAACGTAGTCAACGCTTAACGGAAAATAATCAATACCTTCCGGCGGATTAGATGAAACAACCGTGGCAAGAACCACTGTATCTCCGTACCTCGCGAGAACAGAAGCATTTGCCTGCTTCGCTAATTCTCCAACTTCTAATGAAAGGGGACGTCCTCCCCATATCGTTTCTTTTTTAACGTGTTTCATAAAACCTCACTTTTTAGTATTTTTTCCATAAGGGAGATAACTTGACTTGAAGAATGAATGGTTTTTGCTGTCGTTTTTGTTACTTAGATAGGTTAAGTTTGTTAACAACGGATTTATATCGCTTATCATCTTTCCTTTGTAGGTAGTTCAGGAGTCGTCTCCTCTTGGAGACCATGGATAGTAACCCTGTTCTTGAATGCACATCTTGCGGATGGATTTCGAGGTGTTTTGTCAATCGCTGAATCCGTTCAGTAATAAGAGCAACTTGGACTTCAGGTGATCCAGTGTCACCTTTATGCGTCTTATATTTCTCAATTAATTTTGTTTTTTCGTCAGTTGTTAATGACATACATACACTTTCTCTCTACAGAGCTTCCTTTTTCTCTGGGGAGTAGTATACATAAGATATCCCGTTTTTTCAACAGACAAATTATGATTTGTCGAGAGAGGAACCTTTGTATATTTTCGGTTCAAACCAATCAGGAGAAGGTTGTTCGTCTTTTACTTTTTTCTTTTGAGTTTCTTCTTCTTTTCCTAATGTAATTTCGCCTTTTTTCTCTCTCACTGGAATCCTTTTCGCTCCCGCCGCAAGACAAGCTGCTGCGGCTTCAAAGGTATTCGCGCTCGCCTGAGAAGATTGGAAATTACTCGTCGCCGCACTCATACCAGTCAGTAAATTCGTAGCAATGTCAACATCAACAGGGAGATCATGCTCCCGCATAAAGTCAACAATCAGTTCAGAAACCGATGCTGCTTCCTCATTCACGAGGTTGACTGTTCCATATTTTTGATGTGAAGACGTATTATCAATGGCGATAACCGGGGACTGCGAAAAAAGTTGTTTTCCCTGAGCCTGCCATGCTCCAAGTTCTTCTAAAGAACCCACACCCACTGTCACGATCAAATCAGCCATAACTCCTTCATAAGAAAACCCAACATTCTCTGCTCGAAGGGGTGCTTTTCCTGATTCCGGGTGAACAACGAAACGGAATTTATCATCAACAACGTCATATGTTACCTTCTGAGTCGCACCCTCTTGCCAGTCAAAGGTAATGACGAGATTTCTGTTCGCCCCTTCTTTCTTCACCTGATCAACTCCAATAATGTCACTATAAGATACCGTTAACTGTGTTGAACAAACAATTTCCGGTTTTTTATCTGTATTTTGAAAAGAGAGATATAATGCCACACCGGCAGCCACCTCATCAATGGTGGGTTTTTCAGGCAACATAAGAAGCACTGTCTTTGCTTTGCGAAGCATCTCTGCTATATCTGTTTGCTGCATAAGATTAAGACCTATAGGATATTATAGCATCACCAATTGAAAAGTCAAGCTGGGGGTCAAGAAGTATTCCGCATTCATCGCCTTGCTCCACTCTTTTCTGCTCTTTTGCCCGTTTCCTAAGCGATTTTATATGTGACTGACCCAAATCTTCTTCTTTCCGTTTCAAATGAACGGCATTTCCTACACTCAGCTGTCCTTGAACCACTTTACACCCCGCAATTTTCTGCCCTTTAATGTCAAATGACGCAATGACCTGTGCTTCTCCTAGAATCGTCCCCTCTTCTTGTTCTCCCAAGAGGTGTTTTACCCTCTTTCCTATCTCATCGAAGAATTCATAGATAATTTTGAATGTGTGAATCTCTACTTTCTCAGATTCAGCAAATTTTACCACAGCGGTTGGCGCTCCTACATGTAGACCAAATATGACAGCCTGTCCGTTTTGAGCAAGAAGAACATCAGAATCTGTTACATCGCCCGTACCTGAGTCTACAACTTCGACTTCTGTTGGAAGTCCGTGCAAAACAGCCTCAAGCGTAGCAAGAGTGTCTGTTTTCACTATCATCTTTATTTTTTTCTCTTCTTTTGCGATAAGAAGTGCCGCTATGTCTTTTTTCTCCTGGAGGGGTTTTGTTGTTTCACCGATTTTCGGGAGCGTCTTGAGGCCAAGAATTTCAATGGGAGTTGATGGACCTGCGTCTTTCACCATCTCCCCAAGATCGGTCAGTATCGCCCGAATTTTCCCTTTTATCTCTCCAATTGTTACTTCATCTCCAACATGGAGAGTTCCATCTCTGACGATAACGGAAACAACAGGCCCTCTTTTCTTATCTAAACGGGAATCAATAACGGTCAGTTCTGCTTGGCGTTCAGGATGAGATTGAAGCTCCTGCATATCAGAAACTAAAAGAATCATTTCAAGAAGTGCTTCGACACCATCTCCTGTTTTGGCTGAAACTTCAACCGTTACTACGTCACCACCATATCCTTCTACATACACTTCATGCTCTGAAAGTTGCTTTTTGACCTTCTCAGGATTCGCCCCAGGTACATCCATCTTATTCAATACAACGATTAGGGGAACTTTTTCTTTTTGAATATGTTTAATTGCCTCAACGGTTTGAGGCTTCACCCCTTCGTTTGCGGCAACAATAAGTAAAACAAGGTCTGTCACCTGTGCGCCACGAAGACGCATCGTTTCGAAGGCTGCATGACCTGGAGTATCAACAAATGTTATTTTCTTTTCCTGAAATTGAGCTTGATATGCTGTAATGTGTTGAGTTATACCGCCAAATTCTTTTTGTGTGAGATGGGAACGACGGATGTAATCAAGGAGAGTTGTTTTGCCATGGTCAACATGACCCATGATGGCCACAACTGGCGGACGTGTAGGACGAATTGCCTCTTTCCGAGCCATGTCTGACTCCTTTCTAAAGAGCTTCTCATTAGTTTAAGAGGACTCCTCGGTTTCCAATTTCTCCTCCTCCTTTATATCTTTCGTACCTGACTTTTCTTCTTCATCATCAACTTTCTCAGCACCCTTAATATCGATTTTCCATCCGGTAAGTCTCGCTGCTAATCTGACGTTCTGTCCTTCTTTACCAATCACAAGGGAAAGTTCTTCATCAGGAACGGTGACGACAGCTGTTTGCTCCTCTTTAAAGAGAGAGACTTGAATGTTTTTTGCAGGAGAAAGCGCTGCAATAATAAATTTCTCGGAGTCATCACTCCATTGGATCACGTCAATCTTTTCTTCACCGAGTTCTGCAATAACGGCTTGAACCCGAACTCCCTTTTGTCCGACGCAGGAACCAACGGGATCTACGCCCGGTTGATGCGAGAGAACCGCTACTTTTGATCTTACGCCGGGTTCCCGAGCGATTGCTTTTACTTCCACTGCTCCCGAACCAACTTCGGGAACTTCACGTTTAAAAAGACCCGCTATGAGACCTTTGTGCGCTCGTGACGCGATAATTTCTGATCCTCTTTGTCCTTCCCTAATTCCGACAATATAGACGACCATTCTTCTGTTCAGTCTATATTGCTCCCTAGGAACTTGTTCATTGGGAGGCATGACTCCCTCAGCCCGGCCTAAATCAATTATGACATTAGGTCCGTCAAAACGACGAACCATCCCATTCACAATCATCCCCACTCTTCCTGCATAGTCTGTGAGGATTGCTGATTTTTCAGCTTCTCTTATTCGTTGAAGGATAACTTGTTTTGCGGTTTGAGCAGCTATTCTTCCAAATCCGGGGGGGGTAACGTCTTTCTCATCTTGAAAAATCTTTGCTTCTCCGGTATCAGGATTTAATTCAACCCGAAGTTCCTCTGTTTCTTGCCCATAATCTTTTCTATATGCTGCAAGGATTGCCGTTCGAATGGTGTCGAGGACGACTTCTTGATCTACTCCGCGTTCAGCGCATACTTGGTTTAATGCTGAAGCAAATTCTGTTCGTACGATCGCCATGCCACTCCTCTTTCTGAAAAAAAAGATGGGCACTCACCCACCTTGTCCTCTTTCCCACAGGCGGTATTGTACATCAACGAGTCACGGAACGTCAAGAAACGTCCAGCTCTTTCTCTAGCTGCGAAAGAATTTTTTTTGCCTCCTTTGAAAGTCTGTTGGGGACATGGATTTGAACCTGAATATACTGATCTCCTCTTCCTCTCCCTTGAAGAGAAGGCATCCCCTTTCCCCGAAGGCGGATCAGCGTTCCAGAACGTGTCCCTGGCTGTATACGCACCATGACGGATCCGTCTACCGTTTGGACCTCTTCAGTACCTCCAAGCGCCGCTTTTAGAAAAGAAATGGGCTTTGTCACATACAGATCATCCCCGTCACGTCTTAACTCCGAATGTGGTTCAACCTCAAAAACGAGATCAAAATTCCCAAACCTCATTCGCGTCCCTGTATCGATTCCAGCCGGAATCCTCACCGTTTTTTTCTCGCCGTCGAGTGAAAGTGTTCGTTCTCCTCCTTTAGCAGCCACCTCGAACGGGACTGTTACTCTGTATGTCGTACGACTTTTCGCACGAGACCCAAACGGCGAAGCTGCTCCAAAAACTTCTTCGAATATACGAAATGGATCGGAAAATCCTCCGAGGTCGAATCCAAGATCAAAGGGGATATCACCACTCGTTGAGTAGTAACTAAATGGTCCATACTGTCCTTGTCTTTGGTGCCCCTGAAATGGATTCCCGGATGCAGCATTTCCACCCTGGGAAAATGCTGCGTGTCCAAACTGATCGTATGTTTCTCGCTTCTGCGGATTCGAGAGGATTTCGTACGCCTCGTTTATTTCTTTGAATTTTTGATGGGCATCGGGAGATTTGTCGATGTCAGGATGGTGTTTCCGCGCTAAACGTCGATATGCAGACTTGACTTCATCAGCCGTCGCAGATTTTTGCACTCCAAGGATATCGTAGTAATCTCTTTTCTCAGCCATTTTCCCATTCTACACCCTACTGGACGACTTCGCCTTCAACAGGGCCATCCTCTCCCTCTGATTTTTTCTTTTCCTCTTTGGGAGGTGTTTGCCCCGACTGTTGGTACATCTGCGCTCCTACCTGCTGCAAATGTGAAGAAAGATCATCAGTCTTTTGTTTGATTTCATCTACTGATCCTGTATCAAGCAGTTTTCTTAGTTCACTCACTTTCTCTTCAACACCTTTTTTGACTTCATCTGATACTTTGTCTTTGGCATCTTTGAGCGTTTTTTCTGCGACAAAGCACAGATTCTCTGCAACATTCTTTACTTCCACTCGCTCTTGCTTCTTCTTATCCTCACCTGCATGTTCTTCTGCCTCTTTCCTCATTTTCTCGATCTCGTCTTTTGAAAGACCAGTAGAACCTGTAATGGTAATCCTCTGCTCTTTTGATGTCGCCTTATCCTTGGCTGTGACATTGAGAATTCCATTCGCATCTATATCAAAAGTTACCTCCACCTGGGGAATCCCACGCGGTGCGGGAGGAATACCGTCAAGGATAAATCGACCGAGCGACTTATTATCAACCGCCATAGGTCGTTCTCCCTGCAAAACATGTACTTCCACAGATGTTTGATTATCCGAAGCAGTTGAGAACACTTGACTTTTCGAGGTTGGAATCCGGGCGTTTCGCTCGATCAGAGCAGTCATGACTCCACCGAGCGTTTCAATACCCAAAGTAAGAGGAGTCACATCAAGAAGCAAAACATCTTTCACCTCTCCTGCTAATACTCCACCTTGCACTGCCGCTCCAACCGCAACAACTTCATCTGGATTTACTCCTTTGTGGGGTTCTTTCTTGAAGAAGCCTTGAACAATTTCTTGCACTTTCGGCATACGCGTCATTCCTCCAACAAGAATGACTTCGTCTATTCCCTTCGTATCTAGCTTTGCGTCTGCAAGACACTTCTTGACAGGATCTATTGTTTGCTGAACAAGATCATCAACGAGCTCCTCTAACTTCGCTCTTGTTAACTTCATCGTCAAATGAAGCGGACCATTTTTCCCCTGTGTAATAAACGGCTGGTTTATTTCTGTTTCCTGTGCACTGGAAAGCTCAATCTTTGCCTTTTCGGCAGCATCCCGAATTCTTTGCAATGCCTGAGGATCTTCCCGAAGGTCTATTTGATGTTCTTTCTGGAATTCATCAGCAATAAAATCGATAATTTTCCTGTCAAAGTCGTCCCCGCCGAGATGGGTGTCACCGTTTGTTGCTTTTACTTCATAGACACCTTCCCCAATCTCCAGAACTGAAATGTCAAAGGTTCCTCCGCCTAAATCGTAGACCGCTATGGTTTGTGACTCTTTCTTATCTAAACCGTAGGCAAGGGCTGCTGCCGTCGGCTCGTTAATAATACGAAGTACTTCCATCCCAGCGATTTCTCCTGCTTGTTTTGTTGCTTGACGTTGGGAGTCATTAAAATAGGCAGGAACAGTAATCACAACCTTCTCTACCTTTTCTCCAAGGTATCCTTCGGCGTCAGTTCGCAACTTCTGAAGTATTTTTGCTGAAATTTCCTGGGGAGTAAACTCTCTTCCCTCCACCTGAACGACCGCCATGCCGTCTTTCCCAGCTTTAATTTCGTACGGAAGGTGCTTCTTGCTACGCATGACTTCCTGATCTTCCATCTTTCTTCCCATTAACCTCTTAATCGAGTAAATCGTCCTTTTTGGATTTAATACCATTTGTCTTTTTGCAACATCTCCAACCAAATTTTTGATCGGATCTACAACAGATGGAATTACATTTCTTCCCTCTTTGCTGAAAATGACTTTCGGTCTTCCGCCTTCCATCACTGCCATGCAGCTGTTCGTTGTTCCGAGATCAATACCAAGAATCTTTGACATATGTTCCTCCTATTTTGTCACTTCGTTTTGTGAAGTATTTCCTCCAACCTTTACTTTTGCCGGCCGGAGCACTTTCTTATGATACCGATATCCTTTTTCAATAATTTCAAGTGTTTTATTATTTTCTCCCTGTATAACCTCAATACATTCAGCTTCTTCGGGATTAAATTCAAGGCCTACGCATTGAATTTCTTCAACGCCGACCGTTGATAGAAGCGTGTGTATACGTTTTAAAATAAGATGTGTTCCTTCGTCTTTTGTATGTGCAACTGCCCGTTCCAAATCGTCAACGATTGGCAAGAGCCTTTCCAATAAACGAAAATTCGCGTATTCAACAATCTCCTGTTTCTGACCCTCAACCCGTCTCTCAAGGTTTGCATAGTCAGCCAGAGCTCGTTTCAACTGCTGTTCTAAAACAGCGACTTTCTCCTCAAGATGTCTCACTTCTCCCTGAAGTGGTTCTTTGGTTTTATGTCCCATTTTCTTACCAAGCCCTTGTTAATTCTTCTAGTAACCCGCTCACGTAGCGGACGACAGGAATAACGGTAGGATAGTGGAGCCGATACGGTCCGATCACACCGAGTTGACCAGTATACTTCTTCCCCAAGGAATAATCACTAAAAACAAGACTACACTGAGATAAATACGGAGACTCAAAATCATCCCCTATCAAAATATGAATGTCTCCTTCTCCGACCGCCTTTGACAAGATCTCACATAAAAAGTCTTGACGATCAAGGAGTGCAAGAACCGTTCTCGTAAGATCAATATTATAAAATTCCGGCATATCAAGAATGTTTGCGGCTCCCGAATAATACAAATCACCTTCATTTGTTGTGGCAACCGCGAGTGTCCCAGTTTGTGTCGCAAGTGACCTGGTCGCTTCGCGTAACAATTTATCCGCTTCAAACCGATAATCCCAGACTTTTTCCTTCACCCGTACTTCATCTGCCACGGAAAGAGCTTTTTCCTTCATTAATTCGTTAATATAGTATTTCGTTCCCATCGTCGTCGGGACCCTACCAGCCGATGTATGGGGATGCGTAAGGAACCCCAGCTCTTCGAGTCGTGCCATTTCATTTCGAAGAGTTGCAGGAGAAACGCCAAACTCAGATTCACGTTCTAAAGTATGGGATCCGACAGGTTCTGCAGTATCCATGTACTTCTCCACAATTGCTTTCAAAATTTTCGTTTGTCTCTCAGACAGTTCCATAGATACGCTTCCTTTCTTACTGTTAGCAGTAATGTATCATGAGTGCCAGGTGTTGTCAAGATTCTTGTGAGGAGAAAAAAGCAAGAAATGCTTCCTGGGGGATGGTAACTTTTCCAACCTGTTTGAGCCTTTTCTTCCCCTCTTTTTGTTTTGTTAGCAATTTGTCCTTCCGGGTTCTGTCACCACCGTACAACTTCGCCGTCACATCTTTTCTAAATGCCGGAATGTCCGCCCGTGCAATAATTTTTCCATTTACGGTTGCCTGAAGGGGGACCTGAAACTGTTGGCGTGGAATGAGGTGTTTCAATCTCTCAACAAGCGTCCTTCCTATCCGATATGCTGCTGACGAAAGAACAATCTGGGAAAATGCGTCGACACGATCTCCATTCACAAGGATGTCGAGTCTTACCGCATCAATTAACCGATATCCTCTTAGACGATAATCAATGCTCGCAAACCCTGAAGAAACAGATTTCAATCTATCAAAAAAGGACATGATTATTTCCATCAGTGGAAAACAGTATGACAATTCCACTTGCTTTCCATGATACGTCATATTTGAGTACTCTCCCCTTGCTTCTTTTGCAAGTTGCATGACAGATCCCAGATACTGCTCAGGAACAAAAATCGTTGCATCAACAACAGGTTCTTGCACATTCCATTTTGGATCCCATTCTGACGAAACATTTGTTACAACTTGTTCACCGAAAGAGGTGTTCACGAGATACGCGACAGTGGGCTGTGTCATAATGACCTCAGTGTGATACTCGCGAGATAACCTTTCTTGAACAATATCTGCATGAAGTGGCCCTAAGAAACCGCAACGGAACCCAAAACCAAGTGCCGGAGATGACTCGGGCTCAAATATGAGTGCAGCATCAGAAAGACGCAATTTCGTTAACGCATCTTTGAGAGAAGAAAAATCACTTTGATCGACCGGATAAAAACTTGCATATACCATGGGAATGCTTTCTTCATACCCTGGCAAAGGAGCGATGTGTGTCCCCCGCATACTCACTGTATCTCCGACTCGAACCGCACCAGCCTGCTTGAGGCCAGTCGCAAGATACCCGACTTCACCCGAAGAGAGACAACTCGTTTCTTTCATCTCAGGAGAAAAGATACCCACTTCAATCAGTTGCGTTGATACGCTCGATGCTAAAAACGTTACGTAATCTTTTCGTGTAATCTCTCCATCAATAATGCGTACAAATGCGATAATCCCTTTATGGGGGTCATATGTTGAGTCAAATACAAGAGCCGAAAACGGACTTTGTTTCTCACCTTTTGGGGAAGGAACTCTCTCTACTACATTCTCAAGAAGGTGAGCTACTCCTTGTCCGGTTTTTGCTGAAATAAAAAATATCTCTTCCTTCTTGAAACCAAATGTCTTCACCATCTCATCAGCCACTTCTTGGGGTAAAGCATTGGGTAAGTCTATCTTGTTAATGACTGGTAGAATAACCAAATCATGTTTCCGAGCCAAGGACACATGAGCAACTGTCTGTGCTTGAATTCCTTTTGTTGCATCAACAACCAATATTGCACCCTCACACGCGGCTAAAGATCGGGACACTTCATAGGAAAAATCAACATGTCCAGGAGTATCAATAAGATTTAATTGATACGTCGTGTTCTCTTTAGTAAACGTCATCCTGACAGGAGTCAATTTAATTGTTATTCCTCGTTCTCTTTCCAAATCCATTGCATCAAGTACCTGTTCACGCATGGCTGAAGGAGGAATTGTCCCAGTTATTTCAAGGAATCGATCTGCGAGCGTTGATTTTCCATGGTTTATGTGGGCAATAATACAAAAATTACGAATTTGTTGTTGCACTATCGATAACCTCTTCACTCTTACGAATGACAGATCTCCAATTTTTAATTCGCATAAAAAACGCCCAGAAAAGGGTAACTTCCTTGACCCGAAGAGCCCAAGTCAAGAAGATATAAAGACTCATTCCGATAAGGCTAACTGTTCCAGTTAATAAGAGAAGATTTACCGTACGCGTTGTATCAAACACGAGTTGATCGAAGTATTTCATCAATGCCCATAGAATGACTGCAGAGAAGACGGCCGAACCCCCAATTTTAATGGCAGGTAAGATGACCGATGGTTTATGAAATCCACCCAGGCGCCTATCTAATACCATAAGCAAAAGGCTTGTTTCAACAACATTCGCAA
>DATDVM010000073.1:0-3071 GCA_035290005.1 Patescibacteria group bacterium
TCCAACAACCTTAATCTTCGCAAAACGTTGAACTTCAGGTTTAATGAGCATATAGTACCTTCTTTCGGCTCATTATAGCATATCCCGTAAAACGTAAAAGATGTGTCATTAGGGCAGAAAAGAACGGACAAAAGAAACCAGCCGTTTTAAGAGATCTTTTCCGGGCAGATTCATTTCAGAAAGACCGACGCTTCCCAATCCTTCACCTTTTGCACCATACAAAACAAGACCGACCGATGTCGAAAAAGCAGGTCCTTGAATTTCATCAATGAGTCCAGTTACTCCTTGTGGATACCCAATTCTTACCGGCATTGAAAGCACATGTCGTGCGATTTCTGACACGCCTATTGTTTCAGCACCTCCTCCGGTTACAACGACACCTGACGGAGTCATTCCACCAAAACCTGAACGTTTTATTTCCATCGCAACAAGGGAAAATATTTCACTCAGTCTCGGTCGAATAATGCCTTCAATCAATGTTTTTCTTGAAAATTTTCGTATTTCTTCAGTCACTCCCAAGGCTGCTATGTCAAAGTCATCCGTAGGAATATCTTTTCTCGTTTTTCCTTCCTCTGTTGCAATGATTCGTGGTTCCTTACTTAAAGAAAGCTTGATTTTCTCTGCTGTATCAAGACTTACCCTAAGACCTATAGCGATATCATTCGTAATATGTTTTGCACCGATCGGAATGACTGCCGAGTAAGCAAGAGCGCCTTCGATAAATAAACAAACGTCCGTCGTTCCTCCTCCTATATCCACATGAACGACACCCAATTCTTTTTCCGTATCTGATAGGACTGCCTCTGATGAGGCTACACCGCCAAAAATAAGCGACTCAACATCCACCCCGACTTCTTGAACGCATTTCGCAAGATTCCTCATCGACGTAGTTGAACCGGTAATAATATGTGTCTCGACCTCAAGCCTCACTCCTGTCATTCCGACTGGATCCCGTATCCCTTCTTGAGAATCAACGATGTATCCTCGCGGAAGGACATGAACTATTTCTCTTGAGGAAGGAAGAGTAATTGCCTTTGCCGCTTCAATAACCCTGTCAACATCAGTAAGTGCTATCTCACTTTCAGGCTCTGCAACAGCAACGACGCCTCTCGAATTCTGACAGTTGATGTGCGCGCCGCCCACGGAGATAAATGCTGAGGAAATAGCGAAGCCTGCCATCCGTTCAGCTGATTCTAAACCTGCATTGATGGCAGACACAGCATCCTCAATGTCAACAATCTGGCCTTTTTTCAGTCCTTTACTTGGGACTGTGGAAACGCCAATGACATGGACGCTCCCCTCTTGCGACACTGTGGTAATTATCGTACATACTTTCGAGGAACCGATATCGATCCCTGCAACAACACGATCTTTCGCCATTCTTTCTCCTATGACTTAATACGTAACAGGCTTTTCATAGCGAAGGTCTATAAACCTATATTTCTTACCCTCTATTGTAAAGTTTTGCAAGATTAGTTGTAAAGAGTCAACCTGCAACGGATGGTCTTTTCCTACATCAAAGAAAACGGTGATTCCTGAATCTAACATAACCTGCAATCCCCCATTTCCTTTCTGGGAAAGTGCAGATATTCCAATTCCTCTCTCAGCCAGTTGGGATAAAAGTGAAAGAGTCGACCTTAAAAATTCGTCCTCAATGAATACTCTCCCTCCGTTCTTGAGGTGATACCAGAAAATCGGATAAGAAGCGCTTGTCGCTTCCCGAGATGTGATAAATCCTTCTTTATCTATAAGAAAGAACGCCTGGGACGATGCTTCCCCTGTCGATTCCTGTCCCTCAACATTGGGTTCAGACACAGGAATTGCAAGAATCGGCGTTCTTCTTGTGATCGTAAAGGCTACCGTGGAAGGATAAAGTTTCTTTCCTTCGACCCTCATAATCTGTAAATCGCTCGATTTTATTTCTTCCTCTACCTTGTTTATAGAAAGAGTCGCAAGAGGCATCTTTTTATATGAATATGCTTTCAAGCAAGCGGGAGAGGTACTTTCGTCCAGGCAGGGAATCCCGGTAATTCGAACTTCTTTTATCCGAAAATAAGAACTTCTCAATAGAAATACAAGCCCACTAGTAAAAAAAAGGAATATCGCAATGAACAGAAAAAATTTACCCTTTAAGACAATATATTTCTTCTCGGGCGGACGAAAGGTTTGAGTGAACTTTCTCCTAAACTTTCTTTTCCTTGACCACCGAATAGAGGAGAGAGACGATTTTTGTTGCTGCATGTCGATCTACCGTCTTCGAGAGTTCTCGAGCATTTTTTGTATATTCAGTAAGATGATCTCGTATATACCATAGTTTCTCTAAAAATGTTTCTTTCTTCAAGTCTTTCTGATGAATGACAATTGCTGCTTTCTCTTGAACAAGAAACTCTGCATTTTTCTCTTGTTCTTTCTGAAACGAAAATGGCAAAGGAATACAAACTGCAGGCTTTCCTAATATCGCAAGCTCAGTGACTGTATTTGCTCCTGACCGGCAGACAACAAGGTCAGATTCCTTATAAACGCTTCCAATTTCTTCATCGTCCACAAACTCAATAACCAGGTATCTTTTCTGTAGATTTTCTGGTAGTCTTCCTCTTTTCTTTTGAAGACGTCTCAAATCTCTCTTGTCCGAGAAAGAACCGGTTTGATGAATGATACGAAACGACGAGACAAGCTCTTCAAGAGCTTCTTCTATCACCTCATTAAGCGCATGGGAACCTTGATTTCCCCCTGTTATATACAAGAAAGGAAGATGTTCCTGAGACAATGACGTAACAAGTTTTCTTGACCTTATTTCAAAGAGGGATTGGCGAACAGGGTTTCCAGTCAAAACAGCTTTCGAGGTTGAAAACCGTTTCAGAGAGTCTTCCCAGGATACAGCAATTTTTTTCGCAAACACTTCGATGACTTTGTTTGCACGACCAAACGTCAGAGTCTGCTCATGGGTAACTGTCGGAATTCCTAACAGCCATCCTGCTACAACGACAGGGACGGCAATATATCCTCCGAAAGAAAGGATGGCGTCTGGACGGAATCGAACGAGGATCAAAAAAGCATGGAAAAAACCAATA
>DATDVM010000074.1:0-5862 GCA_035290005.1 Patescibacteria group bacterium
CCTTGTGGTCCGAAGCCACACGCTCTATCCAATTGAGCTACGGGAGCTTCCACGATATTGTACCATATTTTGCTTTCCCACGGGCACAATTAATCCAGAAAACTTTCTTAAAGACTGCTGTTTTGAGGAGGAGGAGAAGAAGGGGAAGCAGGTTGGTTTTCTTCAGGACCGTTTTCCCCCACAGGAAGGAGATCCTTCCCTTGCGCGTCACGAACAGTATTTGTTATAAGCCGCTTCAAAATATCAGAAAAAGAAACCCCGTACATATCAAGAATTGTCGCAAGTGCACAATCTGCCTCTTTCGGACCGAATGCAGGATTCGCGTTGGCATCTAAGAAAAAATACCGTCCAGACGAATCGACACGAACGTCAAACTTTCCGTAGTCTGTCATTCGTGTAATCTCAAAGGCTTTCTTCACGTACTCCTTGAGGAGTGGGTCCTCATACTTTTGATAGTAGAACGTAGGTTCCTTTGTGAGCCATTGATCCTCGAACGTCAGAAAAATATACTTCTCACCGCTTTTAGTGAATACTTTTTCAGAAGTATAGACCTTTTTATTTAATCCTTCCAAAAGAATTGCGGTAATTTCCCGTCCGACAATAAATTCCTGAATCACGACAGGTTGATTGTAGGTTTTAATAAGGTATTTCAGCCTTTCTCGAAGGTGTTTTTCGTTCTCAGACACAGCGTCCTGCGTGATCTCGACGGCACCGTGAATCTCATTGAGCTTGGAAATAAGAGGGTAACGTAGCGTTGAATCAATCGGATCGTTCCAAGTATTCATCAGTTGGAAGTTTGGCACCGGAACACCGCTTTGCTGTAATAATTTCAAGATAATAAACTTCTGAAACGTTAAAGAAAGACCCAAAACTCCAGCACCGGTATACGGAATCTCTAAAAGTTCTAAAACACCTGGTATGACTGAGGACAGAAACTCGCTTCCTCTTACCGAGTCAACAAGGTTCATGACCATATCCGGTTTATCCGCTAGGAGTTTTTTAGATAATTCGTTATTCCCGGGATAGAGAAGTGCATCGATACCTATCTTTTGTAAATATGAGGCGACTAAATGTGCATTTTCCTCTGCCTCTTTTTCGGTAATGTACTGTTCTTCTGTCGGAAAGTATTCCCTTTTGACCTCGCTGTAAATAATACCGACTCTCTGGGGTAGAGTAAAGCCATTACCATTTGTTGGAGAAGTTGATGAGGGAAGAAGTGATTGATTATTCATTCACAACCATCTTCACAAGATATGAAAAGATTGTCAAGAGGTTAAACATCCTGTTTAGAGCCTCTTAATCATATCAATGTCACTATTTTGATAGCCACTTTTTTTATAAAAACGATGCGCATTTCTATTTGGAACAAACACCTCAACACGACAACTGAAACACCCTTTTTTCTTAAAATACTTTTCTATTGTCTTCATTAATTTTGAGCCGATGCCTTCTCCTCGGTATTCATTTTCTACAAAAAGTTCTAACACACGTGCTTTTTTGATACGTGGGTATTCAAGTAATTCTTCTTTCCGTTGTTTTTCGATGATACCTGCAATACACCCAATAACTCCTTTTCCGTTTTCCGCGACAAAAATCGCTCCACGCTGTTTCTTTACTTTTTTAAGGAGATTATCAGTATATTCTTTTTCGAATTGAGGTAGTCGGCGAGCCCGTTTATACGGGTCAAGAGGGACAAGATGGTCGCATAGCTTCGTCAAGCACGTTGCGAGTACTTTTCTATCTTCTTTCTTATATTTTCGTACAATGGTCTTCATAGGTATCCATACAGGATCCTAAAATCTTTCCACGCAAAGAAACCGCCACTTTGGCCCCCATGCAAGATTTTTTCGCCTGATGGATGGTGAGAGAGTCTATTATACAACGCCTATACAAGGATTCAAGGGGGCTCTTAGCCTCAATTCTCACCATTTTGAAAGACGTTTTGCGTGGTACAATAAGCGCTATGTCAAAACGTACGTGGCTTTATACTCTCCTTATTCTCTCCCTCATGGGCATGGCTGATGCATTTTACTTAACCTGGGAACATTTCCAAGGCGGAATCGCACCATGCGCCATTACACCTTTTCCGATTCTCAATGACTGCGGAAAGGTACTTCGAAGCCAGTATTCGGTCATAGGTCCAATTCCTCTTGCTCTCCTCGGACTTTTCTATTACACGACAGTTTTTGGTAGTTCCTTGTTCCTTGTGACAAGAAAGACTGTGTCTCCCTCTCAGGTTCGGGCTCTTTTCCTGCTGACATGCATTGGCATTCTTACCTCATCTTTCCTTGTATATCTGCAGCTTTTTGTCATTCAAGCAATTTGTATGTATTGTATGCTTTCCGCGTTTTTGTCTACGCTTCTTTTTCTTACTTCTCTTTTCTTCTTACGATCGGAAAGGTCTATGAAAGAATGATTCCATTTTTTTCTGACGCAACAGGTTTTCTGTACCAGAGGTTACTTAAACCTCTTCTTTTTCGCATTGATACGGAACTCGTACACGAGTCGTTTACGTTCGTTGGAGAACAACTTGGAAAATCACAACTTGCAAAAAAGACACTTCGTACGCTTTATTCTTATGACCAATCCTCGCTTGCCCAAACGCTTTGCGGCATTCATTTCTCAAATCCTATCGGGCTTGCAGCAGGTTTTGACTACGACGTACGGCTTACACAAATCCTTTCGTCTCTTGGGTTTGGTTTCCAGATTGGAGGAACCGTCACCTACGAAAGCTATAATGGGAATCCAAAACCGATGCTCGGACGTCTCCCGAAGTCACAGTCTCTCATGGTAAATAAAGGGTTCAAAAGCAAAGGAGCGGATGCTGTCATCGAGTCTCTTCAGGGAAAAGTATTCCCAATCCCTCTCGGAATAAGTATTGGAAGTACGAATAAAACCTACACGAATCTTAAAGAACAAATAGATGAATATGGAAAAACTTTCTCTTTATTTGAAAAAACAAACATTCCTTCCTATTACGAGATCAATATCAGCTGTCCAAACCTAAAAGTAAATCCTTTCTCTGACCCATCAATTGTGAATGAGTTATTCAGGGAAGTCGATTCTTTACGTCTCAGGAAACCGGTTTTTCTAAAACTGTTTATCGATGATCAAAAAGCGGCGCAGGACGTCATAAAGGTCGCTGCTGACCATTCAATTCAGGGGCTTGTTATCGGAAATCTAACAAAAGACAGGAAAAACCCTGCGCTCATACAAGAAGAGGTAAACAGGTTTTCTGTCGGTAATTTCTCAGGAAAACCAACCTGGGACAGATCAAATGCACTTATTTCATATGCTCGAAAGACATTTAAAGATAGATTTGTCATCATCGGCTGCGGAGGCGTATTTTCCGCAGAGGATGCCTATTATAAAATACGGTTAGGTGCGAATCTTATACAACTTATTACCGGTATGATCTTTCAGGGACCACAATTAATCGGTCAAATCAATAGGAGACTGATGCATCATATTCAGGAAGATGGACACTCTTCAATAAAAGACGCGACTGGAACGCTTACTTCCTCTTCACTGAAATCGTACATTCAGTAACAAGGGCAGCAATTGCCCCGACCGCTGCTAGCACCGGAGCAAGAACCGCTCCGACAACACCAATAGTAAGAGGCAATACTATTAATGTCTTTCCGTTTTTATCTGTAATCGTAATTTCCCTGACATTCCCTTCTTTCACCAATTCCTTAAACTTTTTCAGAAGTTCTTCACCTTTTACCTTAAATGTTTCTTCTTTTTTCTTCGGCATACGTATCCTCCTTGAGGTATTGTACATGATCATCAAATAAGGATACAATCTCCTTTTGTTTGGTATAATACTTCTATGAAAGTCGAAAAACTCGCTAAACTTCCGGTAGAAAAAGTCTCACACAACGAAAAAATTACGAAAAAGGTTTTTATCCGTAAAGGACAGATTCCTCGCCTTATGCAATACGCGCAGGCGAGCTTTCCTCCGGGAGAAATTGCCGACGCTCACAGTCACCCTGACATGTATGAAGTGTTTACCATCCACAAGGGAAAAGGCTTGATGGTCGTGGATAATAAGAAGATCTCGCTCGAACCAGGAACTTGCGTCATGGTAGAACCAGGTGAAACTCACGAAGTCACGAATACTGGGAAAAAGGATCTCGTGTTGTCTGTATTCGGGATCACAGAACAATAAACTATTAAAAAAAATAGGAGTTTGGTACAATACCATTATGAGCGATGCCCCAATCCCCAAAGATACAGAATCGATAAGACCCCCAGAAGAAACAAAATTTAGTGGAACTGAAATCAAAGGATTTATGCAAGGTCTCAAGCAAAATATCGATCCTATTTTTAACCATTGGGATGAAAGAAGAAATTGGGAAAAACTCTTTCCTGAGAAGAGCCAGTTTGCCTTGGCTGAAAGTTTCCTCACAGGCTTTGTTGAAGGTGCAAGCAATACGGATCAAAAGTATAACCGCTTGGTACCTAAAGGTGCTGCGAGAGCATTCGTATGGGTATTTTTAGGTCCACTTGCAAAAATTGGTGCTAAAGAGGAAGAAGCAACCGAAGCTCTTGATGGTAACAAAGAGTATGCAATGAAAGAAATTGCAGAGTTACACCCCATACAGGAAAATGAATCTATACAATTAACCGACGAAGATGTGAATAGCGTTGGGAAAGTTGTTGGAGAATTAATGTGGAATCTAAAATTAGCTGGAAGAGAAACAAGTGATATACAACCAAGTAAGGGAAATCTTGGGCGCACACGAATGAAATGGGCTTTGAACTCTAAAGATAGACTCCGTTTTCTGGATACGTTTCTATACAAATCTTCTCAAAAGACAAAAAAATCCTAAATTTTACGATCTGATTAATAGAGTGGCTGAAGGGGATTGAATCTACGTCCTACTTTGCTTGTGTCCTGGGAAAAAGAAACTTGTACAACGTAAACACAATCAAAAATATAAGAGTGTAGTTCAGAAGTAATCCGATTGGATTCGATGAACCGACACAACGTGTTCCTGGAAGTGGGAGGCTTACCTCCGAAAAGGGAAAACCTGTATATATATAATCGTTGCACAGACCCTGCCACCCGAATGGTAAAATTATTCCGAAAGTAATTTTTTGTAGCAAAAAGTGAATGAGAAAAGTAACTACTAATAATAAAACGACGGTAATAACTTTGTTCATTTTTTACAACATTTTTGACTTTAAAACAACGGGAACCTGAGCACTTCTTCTACTTTGTCTGTGTTTTAAGACGAATAAATCTATAGAACGTAAACACAATCAAAAATATAAGAGTGTAGTTCAGAAGTAATCCGATGAAATTATCGGATGCGATACAAAGAGTTCCTGGACGAGGAAGGCTTACTTCCGAAAAAGGGAATCCTGAATACGTATATCCATAACACGTACCTCGCCACCCAAAGGGCAAGACGATACCAGAAGAAAATTTTTGTAGAACAAAATGAATGAAGAACGTGATTGTGATGAGTGAAACAATAATAATAACTTTCTTCATTACCTTTAATTTTACAACGAAAAAACTCTTTTGTCTCTAGGTAGTCAACCGAACGATGTTCGAACCTATTACCCATCTATAACACAAAAACAAGTTGAATCTTCTTACACTATTCTCATAAATATTTGATAGACTGCAGTCATGGAAATGAAAAAGGAACTCTCACCAGAGCAACGTGAAGAGCTTCTCAGAGCATTGAAATCCCGTTTTGAGAAAAACATGAACCGCCATAAAGGTCTTGAGTGGAATGAAGTACAAGCAAAGCTGGAATCTCATACTGAAAAACTGTGGTTGCTGGGTGAAATGGAAAGAACTGGCGGAGAACCGGATGTTGTTGGGTTTGATAAAAAGACAGGGGA
>DATDVM010000075.1:0-4492 GCA_035290005.1 Patescibacteria group bacterium
TAGAAGACTGTGATGGATTTTCTCAACTCTGTACTTGTGGTTGCGGCGTAGGGGCTGATGAAGAAAGAAGCACGCCAATTGCAATACTGGTCATCCCGAGTGCTGCCAAGACCGTGAAGAAGACAAACGTTGAATAATTATTCACTTGATACGAAATCGGAAGGAAAATAAGATTCAAGACAAGACCGAGTCCGAATGTAATCCCTTTCACATATAACTTTTTCTTGTATGCCCGGTAAAAAAAGACCAAACCCATCGGAAGATACGTCCCAGTAAGCAATAATCCTCCTACCATCATGGCAGGGGTATCAGCGTAATCAATAATTCCCGCTTCATTGATAAATGCCGGGACAAACGGAGAAACAAGATACACAATTATTCCGATGAACACAAAAGTCAATACGACAAAAAGCGGTTTTAGAGGGAATTTCGGATAGACGTAGCTGACTGCAGTCCACGCAGTGATAAGCACGAAATAGACAAATATCCAGGCGATGATACCAGTTATTTTCAAAAGGACAAATTCGTGGGGAAAAAATAGCATAGGGACACCCAAAAACGCATACTCAATACCCCCAAGAAGAAACGAAATACCAAGATATTTCGCGAGGCGGTTCCCTGTTTCTTTATACTGATGGAACAAGCGTGAAGTGATCACAAGGAAAAGGACAAACATATACAGATGAAAGATACCCTGAAATAAAATCGGTGACATATTTACAACACTCTTACCTCCGGTATATTGCGTGAGAAAAGAGAACTCCTACTGTAATAAGCGTCATACTGAGCCCTGCCATGGCAGTCAAGAACAAGTACGTCGGAAAGGTTTTGACTTGGTATGTCAGAGGAAGAAAAAGAAGGTATCCGGCCATCCCGAGACCAAACGTGAGTGCCTTAAAATACATTTTCTTTTGGAAACCCCGGATAAAGAAGACAACACCGTACGGAAGATATGTTACTGTAAAAAGCAGTCCTCCAACCATAATCGCCTGGTTCTGAGCCCAATCCATGATCCCCGCTTCGTTAATAAACGCAAGTTGGAATGGGACAAGATACCGATATAAAATCCAGGCCCAAATGATGGTCAACGCGACAAGCATCGGTTTCACCGGAAATTTCTGGAACACGAATTTGGTCGCATACCACATAAAAAAGACCGTGAAATAGGACAATATCCATGCGACGAATCCAGACATCTTCACCAGGTAAAATTCATACGGAAAGAAAAAAAGCGGCAACCCGATAAAAAGATACTCTACTCCTGCTGCGAAAAATCCTATCGCGATAAATCGCAACATTCGATCCCCTGATTCTTTTGACCTCTTCAGGAGTGTGTACCCGATAAGGAGCATGAGTAAATTCATATA
Organism: Patescibacteria group bacterium; assembly: GCA_035290005.1. Taxonomy (GTDB): domain Bacteria; phylum Patescibacteriota; class Microgenomatia; order DATDVM01; family DATDVM01; genus DATDVM01. The sequence continues at coordinate 1,368 of DATDVM010000075.1, forward strand.
GATGTGGAAAACACCTTGATAGACAAGCGGAGTCATGTTTTTCCCTTCTCAGACGGTTGCGGCTGCGTCTTTCTTGCCTCGAAGTAACGGGTGAATCACGACGCCAAGCGCACATAAGGTAAAACCAGCGGCAGCCAGAGAGCTAAAAAAGACATAGGAACCGAACGTTGTTACTTGGTAGGTAATCGGCATAAAAAGGATCACAAAAAGAAGTCCAAACCCGAGCGTCAATCCTTGAACGTACATCTTACTTTTCAGCGTTTTAATAATAAAGGCCACTGTCACCGGAACAAAAGTTCCCATAAGAAGAAGACTCGCCGTAAGAATAACAATCGGAGGGAAACCGTAATCGATGACTCCCGCCTTATTAATCAGAGCGGGCGCAAACGGATAGATACTCAAAGAAACCATGACGGCGGCAAGGAGTCCAAAAAACGCCATAGCCGGCTTGAACGGAAATTTCGGAAAAAGAATAGGAAGCATAAACCAGGCGTATGCAATTGCGATATAAAATAATACCATCGCAAAAACGCCTCCCATCCACTTCACTGAAATAAGATCATCAGAAAGGAAAAGCGGCGGGATGGCTAAAAAGATGTACTCGAAACCTGCAAATATGAAAGATAGGGAAAGATATTTCGCAAGAAGATTCTGTGAATTCTTATAATGGCTCCAAAGTTTTATTCCGAGGATAAAAAACATGAGGTCGAAGTACAAATGAAACAGTCCCTGCACTTGAAGTGGTGTCATGTTGTTTCTATTATGATCGCGTTATCACGAAAAAGTCAAGGTTACCACATTACTCCAATTTATACCCCTGCAAATACACAGAATCTCCGTATTTTGATTCAAGAAGTTTCTGTAGTTCCTCTCGTTCTAGCCCTTGTTTTTCTATCTCCTTTAAAATACGGCTTGTAACGGTAGAGTCCTGTTCTCTCCCGTTGGTGTCATACACACGCTTTTCACCCCTGGTGTTGGTTACAAGAAGATACTGTGCGTACTTGGAATCTCCGTGGTATTGTTGCTCTGCTGTTACACGTTGCGTATCTTCTGCCCATTGAAGGATGAAGCAACCTCTCGGTCCCCACGAACCTCCCAGACAATCTGAACTGATTCCTTCCATATCCAGCTCTGTAAACTCTCCTGTTTCTACTTTAAATATTGCGGGTTTAAGAGATGTTTGACCGTCTTTCTCTGAATATATCTCCAAAGCCAGGAATCTTTGGTTGAGTGAGGGTTCAAGAAGGTCAAATACAATTCCCGTATCAGATTCTTCCTTCGTTTTTGTATTGAAAGCAGTAATTTTATTCGGTCCTTCAAATCCGTAACTAATCAAGTAAAGTATATTGTTCTGGAATGCAATCGGCAGAGGAGTACTCGGAAAAGAATCTATTTCTTTCTCGTAGAGAACTTCGTAATTTGGCTTCACTGGCGTACCTCGAGTGTCAACTTTATAGATCCTGTGTCTTCTTCTTTCACTATAAGGATCGTTACTTTCCTCAATTGTCGTTGGAATTTTCGTTGAGTATGAAAAAAATATTTCCCTGTCTGATAGATTGGTAAGTGACCAGTACGATTCCGAGTCGTGTTCGAGCCCGAGGATGGCGTCATTATACGACGCATCTGGTATAAAAAACTTCATCACTTGGATAGTAGTCATAATCGGATCAGCGTAATAGATGTAATTTTTGTCTGGAGTTAAGACCACGTCGTTGATTGTATTCAAGTTGCTACCTACAACCGTTGTTTCCTCCTTTTTGTCTAAATAAAGAATTTTAATTTCCCCTGTCCCGTTCGATCGTTCTACCGTATAGACAATATATCCCCTCTGAAGCTCTGCATTTTGAAAATCCGACCATGCGAAATCCTTTTGCTCCTCTAGTGCCGATTCTGTGGATACGTTCTCCCGAGTTGTCCGATACTCCCTTTCATATTCTTTTCCAGTGCGCGATTCTGGGCTTTCGAATGTTGTCTCCTTCACAAGAGAGAGCCCAATCACACCAAGCGACAAAAGGGAAACAACGACAAGACAGTATAGTATTGCTCTTTTATCCATTTTTATACGTTGGATGAAGTCAAAAAGTTTCTCGCGGGAGATCTTTTCCGATTCTTTTACATCTTCTGGCATCGTGTTTTTATCGTAAAGTTTTTTTCTTTGAGTGTCAATTCGCATGATTATTCTTGACAAAACCCACTTCTTTTAGGATAACATGCCTTTGGAATGAGTAACGAGAAACAAGTTATACGATCAGGAACCATCTTTATTTCACCGCAAGCACAATCGAAACAAACTCCAGCACCTTCTACCGAGGTCATTTCAAATCCGGGGAAAAAAGATCTTCTTAAACCGAACCTGTACGGAGAAAAACCGCCTGTCAGAAACATTGAGACAGTCCAGCCAGTACAAGAGGAGAAAAACGAAGCTATGGAGCTTCTTAGACCTCGTCTTCGCATGCCCGATACTATCCTATCGCAGCCTCCGCAGGAGAATCCAAAGAAACAGACATTCAAAGATATACTTGTGCGGTGGTGGTTCAAGAAATTCGGATATTAGGGTTTTATTTTAGGCTGCGGAGGTTTCGAGGCTTTTTTCTTCCAACCCCAGCCTTTTTCAGCACCTTCAACCCCCTCCCTGACTTCGGCTATTTTCCGAGCGTCAGGAAACCGACGGTAATCCATCTCAACATTACTAATACGGGCGTCAACAGCCGTATTCTCAAACGCTTCAAAATCATCAGTCTGAACTTCAGTAACGGAAGGCTCAATCGGAGGTGCTCCTTTCCCCCAATTCGGGTCAAGGGTACGATCCGCAAAAAAATCGAACTCATTTTCTGGTGGTTTTTGAGGCTGTGATGGTCCTAACCGTTCTCCGCCCATATAGAACTATAGGATACCACAAACTTACAATTTAGGAAACTCCAGGCTGTACGGGTGCCTGCGGCGGAACCGGACTCTGTTGTGATGATTCTGTTTGGGGAACACCAACCGGAGTCGGCTCGCCCCCTGTTTGTCCCTTCTGATACAGCTTGTACAGAAGGTAAGTAAAAATAACGATCAAAGATGTAAAAGCAGTTTGAAACACCGCATTGGGAAGGACTTGAGAAATAAAGATTGCTATAAGAGAG
>DATDVM010000076.1:0-4035 GCA_035290005.1 Patescibacteria group bacterium
AACGGGTGTTCCTTAAGAAATGAGACAAAAGAGACAAATGACGGCTCGATCGATGCTGGATATTTCGGATAGCCACCAAGAATAAGCGGGATTAACAAAACTCCATGTACAAAAAGAAGGAGAAGAAGAAGCCTCTTGGTCGTTTTCTCCATTACCTACACCTTTCGTGTCAGCTCGAACGTAACAAGAAAAAGAGGCTTTGTCAATTACGAAATCTTCAGTTCTTTGAGGAACGATTTAAATTCACCGTTTAAGTCCTCATGCCGAAGTGCAAACTCAACAACGGTTTTTAGGTATTCAATTTTATTTCCTGTATCATAATACTTCCCGTTTTTGATTTCACAAGCATAGATCGGCTCAATTTCCGCAAGCTTGGTGATTGCATCAACCAGCCAAATTTCTCCGTCTTTTCCAGGTGAAAGATTTTCTAAAATAGGAAAGATCTCGGGAGGAAGGATATACGCACCATGTGTAGCAAGGTTTGAGGGGGCTTTCTCAGGATCTGGTTTCTCGACAATCTTTTTGATCTGGAAAACGCTGTCTTCTACTTTTTCAATATCTGCAATTCCGTACCGTGATAAATCTTTTTTCTTTTCTATGCGGACACCGCTTATGACCGGCTTCTGGTACTTTTCATAGACCCTCATCATCTGCTTCAATCGTGGAGGGTCGGCATAAATAAATTCGTCTCCCCACATAACCGCAAATGGCTCATCACCGATAACTTCCTTCGCACAAAGAACTGGTGTCCCGTTTCCGTAGGGACCCTTTTGTCTGATGTAAATAAAATTCGCCATTGAACCAATTCGTCTGACCTCTTCCAATTCTTTGAGTTTTCCTGCCTCTTCTAATCTTTTCTCTAATTCAAACGGATAATCAAAATGATCTTCAATGCTTCTTTTATGCCACCCTGTCACAATAATCACATCCTCCACACCAGAGGCGACTGCTTCTTCAACCACATATTGAATAATCGGCTTGTCGACAATCGGCAGCATCTCCTTTGGCATTGCCTTTGTCGCAGGAAGAAATCGCGTTCCGAACCCTGCGGCTGGAATCACAACTTTCTTTATTTTCTTCATAGGTATTCCTCCCGTTGGGATGTTTACGTTTCTTATGTGGTGAGTACGTTCATGTCGTTAAAAAAGATCGCCATTCTTTTTGTGTCTGGCAACCCTTTTCTTATGATTTCGGAAGGCAATGCAGGCCTTCACTTGTAGAGCATCAGTCTATCATTTTCAAAAAAATTTGGCAAGTTACGTGCGTAAAAGAACTCACATTTACGCTTCTTTTGATCCTGATTCAAGCACAAAACTGTAGGAAAACCACCAGAAAAAAAGAAGCCACAAAACGGCGAAAAGCGCGGCGACATAATCATGAATAATCACCGCCGCCACTCTGTTGACGTAATAGATAAGAAGAGTAATCAGACTCATACGGAAAAGGTTGACAAACATTGTTCCCATGAGACCGATTGCGATACATTTTAGTTTACTTATGACCGTGTAGTTCCCTTGCAACCCAGTGAGAAATGTAAGGCCTAAAAGAAGAAGACTTTGCCAGCCCAAACAGTTCCAGGAAAGAAGAACTGGAAGGTACTCATTCCCCTTCAAAAGAGCAAAGGTAAATTCGTATCCGGGAGTAATCACTGTCTTGATCCCAAACGGAAGAATCATAACCGCTACAAGTCGCGCTTCGATGGGTGCAACTGTTTCCTGAATCCAGCGATACCATCCCATCTTCAGAAAAAGCTCCGTCAGTGCCGAGTTAAAGGTTGTTACAAAGGGTAAAATCGTCAGAAGGATAACTAAACCCAAAAATGCCATTTTAAATGGGGCTTTTTGATCTGTCTTTATCTCTTTTTCCATATTCTCTTCCTTTTTACTACAAGTGGAAAAAATACACTCATCCCTAAGAAAAAGATCAGTCTTTCAGGAATAATAATATAGTTCCAGTTAATAGTATAGGGAGAAGACGTTCCGTTCGTCCATTCGGCAAAAATTCTTCCACTTGATGAATAATTAGAAGTCAACTGAGAAAGTGTTGTCGTGTAGTTTACTGTTAACCTCGGCGGGGTCCCTCCCTCCGATGCGTTAAATGCAGTTCCCGCAGAACCGGTTGGAGTTGTATTATCCAGATCGTGATCTTCTAGAACGGCAAAATAGCTACTTCCTGTAAGAGAAATATTTGAGATACCGCTCGAATTGAGAGTGATTGTTTTTGTTTGGAAATTTCCGGTAAATGTTTCGCTTCCGTATGAAGTAGACCCAATTGCAGGGTAATCCGACGTCGTTAACGTTGCCCCTTGTGTCCCTTGAACGATATGAAGTTCTCCTCCACTCCCGCTTATCCACGTCCCACCCAGCCGGATAGTAGCGCTGACTATCACTGCGTCATCAGGGAGCGAAGACGAGTCAAAAACAAGATAGGATCGTTTAATGGTATAGGTGCCCCCTGAATAATCAGTCATAGTTGTGACATCGGCGTTTCCTGTCCAAATAGTATCGCCGCTCGATGCACTTCTCACAGTTGTCCAGTCAGCACCTGATTTAATAATCTCCCCATCTTGCGATCCTGAAGTAAAGTTCGTAGAAGCGCTGCTCCACCCTGTATTTGTCTCGCCTCCCCACGAACTCGTATATTTCTTGTAGTAAATGACGTTGGAACGAAAATATAGCACATACACATTGTTATTTTGCGAATCTATCGACACAGTGACATTCGTGTTCGTTGCTGACGTATCAAGACGTGTTGCAGAATTAAAACTTCCGCTACATGGCGCGCTACAAGACTGATACTGTACATAATCCGATCCGTCTATATAGGCAAGGTGTATAGTACTATTCGTATCTGCTGCAGCCGTCAGGTTACTCGTCAAACCCGATTTTCCTGTCGCAATAGCATCGGGTGACTCCGTTTTGTCTGGATCCCATTTGTCCCCTGATGCATCATTATCCCACTGCCTACCTTCAATTGAGGTTCCTTTTATCCATATGGCATACATGTCCTGTGTGGATTCAGGAATAATCATTCCGTACGTATTTGCATCGATATTTGACGTATCGGATATATCATGTACTGTTGCATTCCAGGATGATGGATCATTTACACTTGAAGATATTCGAGCCCTCATATAGTAGTTTGAACCGTTGTAGTATCGTCCTACGACCCAGAGATATCCTGATGAATCTTGAGAAAGAAATGCATACTGATATGTGTCAGTTGAACCGCTCCCGTCGAGCGCTGTATATTCAGCCCCCCAATTGATCGAGGAACTACCTAACTTCCCTTCCCGTACCCGAATGTCATAAGTATCATAGTATGCAAGATAGACTGACGCAGCATCGTTCCACACCGAAAAATCATTCGTATTTTCGGATAAAGAAGAAATTGAATTCCAGTTCGCTCCATAGTCTGTTGAGTACTGCATAACAAGGACGCTACCGTCATTGTAAAACCGCCAATAGCGATCATTGGTGCTATCGTAAAATGTCTTTCTTTGAAAGGAATATGCTGTGGGAGTGCTACTTGTCGAGGTTGCATTGACTGTGTAATCAACAAGAAGCCATACTGTTGAGATCTGGGCGTTGTTTGTCCCAATCGACGAGAGACGGTATCCTAACTGGACATTATCTAAGTCGCTCACAGCCCATGTTGTACTTGTCCCTGGTTTTTCGTAGTTTGAATTGTTTGCAAGAACCGGGTAATTCGTTAATGCAGCAAGTGAAACAGGCGTTGTAAATACCACAGTATTCCAATACACGTCTGTCGCGTCGGAAAAAAGATAGTCAATCTCTGTAAGGGTGTCTACGGTTCGTACAAGGATCTCAACTTTATAGAAAAGCGTATTGGAGCCACTTGTTGCGTAGAGTCTCGTCGATAATCCTTGAAGAACCGACCATGACCACCCGCCTGTCGGTGTTGTCAGTTGGATATATGATCCCCAGTCCGCGGTTCCAGAGGAGGCAATACCCAATAGCTCAGTCGCTCCACTATCTTTATAAATTGCAGCTTTCGACGCAGATGTATCGCCTC
>DATDVM010000077.1:0-2912 GCA_035290005.1 Patescibacteria group bacterium
AACGTCACCAAGCGCTTCGTTAAACGAAAAGGTTGCTCCTGGAGGAATAAGGATTCCGTTTAGTTTTGCTGCACCGTGGGCGATGTTAAATTCTCTCCCTGCAAGAGAGCCGCGGAAGTAGGACACTCCCCGTCCAAGAAGAGTTTGAATGCCGAGATTATTTACGTCTTCGGTCTGAATCGACGGGGGACTTGTAAGTAAGGTGAGAGTGATGGGTTCGCGATTGGATGAAAGAAGAGACTGCTGTACAGCCTGATATGTATGTTCCCTGTCGAGAGAGATACCATCTTTGCTCGGCTGAAAGACAGTTACCCGATCATTTTCGATTTGAAAGACGGCGTCTTGGGGAGGTTTTTGGATTTCTGTATTAAGAGAATCGATATATTCCTGGAGTACAGTCTCATCCACGCCCAGGGCGAAGGAAGACGATTGGATGGAAGGTTGAGGTTTTTTGTACGTTGCACGAAAGTTCCTTTTTCCGACAGAAAGCGTGAGCTGAATGGAAGAGGCCGAGGCGTCTTCCACCTGGTAGAAAGGGAGAAGATCTTGTGGTTTTAATTCCCACTTTTTGTTTTGAAAGACAAGGACAAGGGATTTTTGGACAAGTTGAGTAATATTTTCAGAAAATGGAGCAAGATGTGTTTTTTGTATACGCGGACTGACCATCTCAAGAGGAATAGGAATTGAGGAAGGGGCACCTTTTAGGCGTTCAAGGAGTAGGGTAGCAAGAATGGTTTCATTTACAATTTTTCCTAAAGAGCCTTCTGTGATGACGACTTTTCCTCCTTCGAGACGAAACGCCGCATCATGCGGAGGAACATTCCATTCTTGTGAAATTGTTGTAACGAGCGTGGAAAGTGCTTCTTGATCGTAAGTAAAGACACGTTCAACTTCCTTTCCCTTCCACCAGGCCGTCCATTGGGTAAGAACGTTTTGTGTAAGGTGAATACCCCGACCCACTTGATATGCACTTTGTGCGGTTTTAGATGGTGAAAATGCAAAAAGGAGAGGCTCGACAGAATACGTTGCAATCTTCCCTTCTCCGACAAATTCAAAAGAGGTTCGAGAGTCTAATGATAATTGTTCCAATTGCGTTGTGGCTTCCTCTACGGTCTTATTTCCGAGTGGGATTCCCTGAACGAAGACTCCAGGGATAATTGTACGCGAGTAAGCGAGAAGATAGCTTATACACACGGTCAAAAAGAGAAAGAGGAACAAAAAGAGTCCGTAGAGGATCCATTTTACCTGTATTTTCCGTAGAGATTTCATACGTTTATCTTACCACAGGAATGGTACGTTATTGACCATAGAAATCGTCCTGTGTTACCATAAATTGTATGGCCGACGAGAAAGAACAAACACACGAAGTGCTGCAAATATCTGAAGAAACAGTGGAATCTTCTTCACGGGAATCGCTTCCTCATGTGGTACAGAAAAACACAGAATATCAGCCAATTAAATCTCCTTCTGGGGTTTCAGTTGATGCAACCTCGAAAAGAAAGACCTCAAAAATTCTTATTTTGCTTGCATTCCTTGTCGTGCTGGCTGGTGTAGCCCTTGTCTGGCTCAATAAAGATTTGCTTTTTCCTTCTGAGCCGAAGCAGGTAACACTGACCTATTGGGGATTGTGGGAAACAGAACAGATTATGAAACCGTTGATTGAAGAATATCAGAAAGAACATCCCCTGGTGACAATCCGTTACGAGAGACACGTTTCTGATCAGTATAGACAACGTCTTCAAGCCGCAATCTTACGGGGAGAGGGACCGGACATCTTCCGATTTCACAATACCTGGGTTCCTGAGCTTCTCCAGGAGCTCGAACCCCTGCCGGCAACAGTTCTCTCTGCGCAGGAATATGAAACACTTTTCTATCCGGTGACGAAACAAGATCTTTTCGCGAATGGAAATTATGTTGGTATACCGCTCGAAGTGGATGGATTGGGACTTTTTTATAATGAAAAGACATTTCAGGAATCAGGAGAAATTGTTCCTGACACATGGGATAAATTAGCAGAAGTCGCAAAGAAGTTTACCATTAAAGATAGAGACGGGAGGATACAAACAGCGGGGGTCGCCCTTGGCCTTCCGACGAACGTTGATCATTGGTCAGATATTTTGGGTCTTATGATGCTTCAGGCGGGAGTTGATATGACGAACCCATCTGACGAAGAGGCGGCAAAGGCGCTTTTATATTTCACTCAGTTTGCGACAACGAATCCGATTTGGGACGAAACATTACCAAATTCAACCGTTGCGTTTGCCGAGGGAAAGCTCGCGATGTACTTTGGACCTTCCTGGAGAGTGTTCGATATACAGGAACTCAATCCGGAATTGGAATTTAATGTTGCTCCTGTTCCTCAGCTTCCAGGGACTGATGAACAGTCCAAGGTTACATGGGGTCGATACTGGGTTGAAGGGGTTTCACGGGCTTCGAAAAATAAGGAAGTAGCTTGGGATTTCCTGAAATTTCTTACTTCAAAGGAGTCCGAGCAAAAGCTGTATACACAAGCAAGTCAGATAAGATCGTTTGGACCTCCATACAGCAGAAAGGATCTGTCGGTCCTTCTCTCGGGTGAACAGTACGTCGGTCCTTTTATTGACCAGGCGCCCTATGCACAAAGTTGGTATATGACGTCAAATACATTTGATGAAGGGTTGAACGATCAAATTGTGCAGTACTTTGAAAACGCGATCAATACCATTGTTGAAAAAAAGACGACTGACGTTCCCGCCGTGACAGAGATTCTTGCAGAGATGACTCCTGGTATTCAAGAGGTACTTCGTCGATATGGACTTTTAGCTGCTCCAAAATGACGTCACTTCAACAGGCAGTGCTACGAACACTTTCATATGCGGATATTTTCGACTACCCTATGACACGGGACGAAATTTATCGTTTTCTTATCGGAA
>DATDVM010000078.1:0-3574 GCA_035290005.1 Patescibacteria group bacterium
CCGTCCTTCTGACAAACCTTGGCCAGGAAACGATTGTTGAAGAAGGTTTTTCTCTCGGTATTACCGGATATCTGATTAAATCAGAACTGAATCCCGATCAGGTCGTCAAAAAAGTCGAAGAGTTCCTCGCCGCAGAAAATATGTAACGATGGAGAATTCTTTGAGCGAAGACATTTTAACCCCAGAGTCAGTTTCGTTTATCGAAAAAAGACAAAAAGAGACTCTTTCCCCTGTTCAGCAGGAAGCAGACAGATTGTTTAAGAAAGAACGGATGGCTATTTTTCCCGATCTTTACCGTGCGCATCCTCAGAGAATAGACGGAGACCGTTTCGTTTACGGTGAATGGCGTCCGGTGAACGAATGGCTTTCAAAAAAAGATAATGGGAAACTTCGAGAAGTACTTGAACATGAACAGAAGCTAAAACAGCATGACATGAATGTACTTCCAATAGAGATTACAGATCATCCTGACGTCCTTGACTATAACTTCAATGGCATCGTTGCGCTTCCGTTTTCTTATAACCTAGGTGAGATTCAGCAGAAGGGAGTAAAAGAGAAGGTTCAGATTTTACTTGTCGGTAAAAATCATCGCTTTTGGGTTGAGGGCCATGATTCGTTAGTATTCCGAAGAAAGGACTCCGATCCGGTAGGATTTCTTTATCATAGCCCGAATCTTGTGTGTCATTTAAGTATTCACGATGAAGAAGGGGACATGGAAAAGTTGGGGTTGGAGTACCGTACCGATGCTCCCCATTTGGGACATATCCATAGGGGGGAGGAGGGCAAAGATGTCATTCCTGTCTACTACCACCATCTCCACAGCGATATTTTTCCGACATCCGAACCAGCTTCGTATATGAAAGAAATCGATCCGAATCCGACGATTGATATGTCTGTCCTTCGGGTTAGAGAATTGTATGCGATGAAATTTATTACTCATTTTATTCGATCAGGCCATATGAAGTTTCTTGACCAACACCTGGCCACGATTGCAGATATTTCGGCAGCGAGTGAATTACAGGTTCCCGGCTTGGAGGATTTCTACGGAAAGACACCCACAGAAGTTGGAAGAGTTGTGTATAATACGGTGAATAAGGATAAAGGAATCGAAGACCTGCAGCGTATACAACAAAATATCAAACAAGCTGTTGGATAAGTATGACATCACAAAGGAGTATGCGTATGACAAAAATTGAGTCGACACGAAAAGAAAAACAGACACAAGCTCTTGACCCGGATACAAAACGGACCTTAAAAGAGTTGCAAGGGGCGCTTCCTAATCTTATGAGGGATGCGTGGGAGAGGTATTCCCAAACCTATGGAACCTTTCCGAAATTTTTCCGCACAGCTCCGCAGCCGAAAGAACTGTCACCGCTTCTGAAAAAAGCAGCGGGTATTTTCGCTGAAGCCAAGAAAGATGAAGGTGCTTCATTTGAAGGGCAACTTTCTTCATTTGGTGAACAGGGCATGATACTTTCGTTTGCCGCTGAAATCTCGGGAACGATGGCAGAAGAGAAAGAATCTGCTCGTACCAAATACTCTGAACTCTCTCATCTTTTTGAGATGATGGCAAATTCGTTAAATGAAAAAGACTTTGCTGAAACACGTAGAGTTGTTTCTGGCAAGGTTATCGGCGGTTAATTTTTCCTCTTTTGAGAACGTTTTTTGAGGGAATACTCAGAGGCTCGAATACTTACTTCCCGAAATTTCTTTTTCTGCGTTGATATTCTGCAATTGCTTTATCGAGTTCTTCTGGTGAGAAATCCGGCCATAACGTATCCGTGAAGTAGAGCTCTGAATATGATGTCTGCCAGAGTAAGAAATTCGAGAGACGGACCTGTCCGCCGGTTCGGATAACAATGTCAGGATCAAGTTGTCCGTTCGTATAGAGGTGTTTCTCAATAAGTTCTTCGTTGATTTCTTTCGGATTCTTCAACCCTTGTTTAATAATCTCCTGTACCGCATGAACAATTTCGGCACGGCCTCCGTAATTTAAGGCAATATTGATTTTCATCCGTTCGTTGTCTTTTAATTCCCTGATCGCTTTATGGAGGAGGTGTTGTGTCGTTGAGGGTAGGGCTTTTAACTCTCCTAAAATAGTAATCGAGATACCGTGTTTCTGGAGCAGTTCAAGCCGTTTTTGGATTCCTTCTCCGAGGAGCTTCATTAAGGCTGCAAGTTCTCGTTTTGCTCTGCTCTGGAGATTTTCGGTTGAGAGAGCATAGACAGTAAGGGTTTTTACTCCGATTTTCTCACAGTATTCTGCCATATGGGCGAGAGTGTCCGCACCTTTTTCATGGCCTTTCTCCGGTGGAAGTCCACGGCTTTTTGCCCATCTTCTATTCCCATCCATAATAATACCGATATGGAGGGGAATGGAGGTATCATTTAGTGGTGTTTGTGCCATATTATTCCTTTACTCTGAAATGAGCGTTCCTGTGACAGATGTTCCTAAAAGGGCGTGATACAGAGCGTCTTTTCTGGTGCCGTTCATCACAAAAGAGGGAATTCCGAGTTTTGCGAGTTTCAGGGACTCTTCGACTTTATGAATCATGCCGCCGGTCACATCATATCCTTCCGCTTTGCCGATTGCCTGTTTTACCTTTGCAATGTTGCGAGTAGAAATTGTCTTGATTATTGTACCATGTTCATCAAAGACACCATCTGTTTTCCCGCACAGGATGATTCTTTCAAGAAGGTACCGTTTCGCAAGCCGGGTTGCAAGGAATGACAAAATGACTTCTGTTGAAAAAATTGAACATCCTTGACCGATATCCAAGACGCTGTCACCATAGAAGACTGGGATAGCATGATGCGAAAGGAGGAGTTGCAACGTCGGGAGGTACGCCCCTGACACTTCTCCTTTATCCCCAAACATCATGCTTGACGGGTGTAGAGACATTGCAGGTAAGCCCTCGTCTAAAAATGCCCGGACAACAATGCGGTTGAGTCTTGCCGCACTGTCCTGGACCTCACACAGGCCGATAAGGCTGTCCTTGTGAATAAATCCCTTGTGAGTTTGGTATTTTGTCGCAGGGACATGGGGATACGAACCTCCGCCGTGGCCGATGACTAGAAGGAGATCGTCCCTTTTTGATCTGGCTTTTTTAATTTCTTTCGCGAGCCGTTTCATGACAGAGGGTTTGTGAACATACGGTTTGGATTTATCCGTAATGAGGCTGCCTCCGAGTTTTACAAGAAAAAGTGTCATATCTTTTTTCATTAAAACAAATGCTCCTCAACAAGATGAGCTCCTTCACAGGGTCGGTTCGTAAGAACCATTTGAACCTGGTCTAGCTGCTCAATGTATTTTGTAATATTTCCGGCATCTTTTTGTTGGCAGATGATATGGACATTCGGTCCTGCGTCCATGGTGTAGTACCCCAGAAGATGTGTTTTCCTGAGTTCCAGAAGACACGAAATAATTTGTTTTGTCCCGTCGTTCCAGTAGACGATCGGCGGTTGTGATGAAAGGGCAATCGCATGCATGGATCTGGCTTCTTCCTCAATAAGCGTCCCGAGAAGTTCGAAATCCTTTTTTTTGAGTGCTTCCTTCAGGAGAGAGACTCGTTTA
>DATDVM010000079.1:0-7073 GCA_035290005.1 Patescibacteria group bacterium
AGAAGGCAAGTTCTATACCGTTGAGAACGGTCCGTGCATCGCCGTTTGCAAAGGTAAGTAGCATATCTTTGACTCCCTTTTCAAGCGTAATGTTGTACATCCCCAAGCCTCTTTTTTTATCTTGAAGCGCCTGGTCTAAAATTTTTCCAAGATGCTCCTCCTCCAGCGGGTTAAGGACTAACACGCGACAACGGGAAAGTAGCGGTGAAATGACTTCAAAAGAAGGATTTTCAGTGGTTGCACCGATAAGAACGATACTCCCCTTTTCCACAGAGGGAAGAAACGCGTCTTGTTGTGCTTTATTAAAGCGATGGATTTCGTCAACAAAGAGGATGGTGTCTGTTCCGTAGGCCTTTTTCCGTTCCTCAGCCTGGGCGACGACTTTCTTGATATCAGCGACACCTGCCATAATGGCAGAAAAATGGACAAAGTACGATTTGGTTTCATGGGCAATGATATGAGCGAGTGTTGTCTTTCCCACCCCGGGTGGTCCCCAGAAAAGAAGGGAGACGAGCTGGTCGCTTTCAATGAGCGCACGTAAAATCTTTCCTTTTGATACTAAGTGTTCCTGGCCGACGAATTCGGTGAGTGTTTGGGGTCGCATCCGATCAGCAAGAGGAGCTTCCTGCATATATGGATATTCTACAACCGAAGATTACCCAAAGTCAACGGACGATTAGTCCTCTATGAGAATGTCTACATCAAGAAATGGGAATACGAGCTGAAGATCTTCTAAGGAAAAGTTTTTCAGTTTTGCCTCCGAGCTTGCGACATCTTGTTCGAGTTGAAGTATGTCCGAGTCCTGTATGTGAAGAGGCGCTGTCACCTCTTCTTCCTCTTCTTTTGTATCTTGCGTCGTATTGTTTGTCCGCGTCACCTGACTTATGACCAATACTCCGACGGTGGCGAAGATAAGCACAAAGACTCCGATAAGAAAGAGCCGGGTCATTTTCTTTTTTGACGTGACTTCTTCCGGTGCGTCATGGAAATAATATTCATTTGACACGTTTCAGCTCCTGAACAAACTCTTTAAAGAACAAAGAGATTTTTCCTAAATTTTCCTGAGCGAGTCTCAGTTGAGAAGACGCCAGTTGGACGTTTGTTATCGTATCGTCTGGATTTACTGTCACGATCGCTGTAGACGCTGCTACTTTCAGGCTTTGATCGACAGCTGACGTTTTCTCTTTGATTCTTGAGAGCCAGGTTTCGAGAAGGTTAACGTTTTTTCCCTGTTCTTTCAGACTGTTCGTTTTATCTTCAAGCTTTTGAGTGGTTGACATCAATTGTTGTAACAAAAGTGTTGCCCGGCCGATGTACACGTGGGTACGAACTAACTGGGAGTTCGCGCTTATTACCTTATACAGTTCATCGAACTCTTTACTTACCGTGTTGATTTGCTCAACCCGTTGCAGGGCATCTATTTTTTGTTGATGCTGGTCGAGGAGTTTTTTCTGTTCTTCTATCGTCTTTTTTTGAGCGTCTTTTTCTTCTTGGGTTAAAGCAGGCTCTTCGTCAATTTTCTCTTGTAAGACATCGAGATACGCAGAAAGAATGGAAATTCTCAAGCCGAAGAATTCAACAGTTGCCTGTACGAGAGATGTCTGTGTCGTCAGGCTTTGAAAATTTTTATGTTTTGTTCGTGCGAGTTCAAAACTTTCTTTTGTGTCTCTGTATTGATCAACGTAGGAACGGTATTTTGTATACGTCGTGCTTTGTGCAAACACAAATGTGTGGAAAGTAAAAAAAAGAAGCATTACAAGAAGGAAAACGATTGGTAGTTTTCTCATATAGGAAAATGGTATCACCAAACAAGTGCGAGTTCAAGGTTATCGTACGCAATATGGAAGGACGATCCTCCTAAGGAATAAACGTAGGATTCTAAGTTTTCGTGGGGCAGCGTTGCATGGCCGATATGGGTAAAATATGTTCGTTTCGCATTGAGTTTCTTACCTAAAAGGACACCCTCTTCAAGTGATTGGTGACCAAATGCGGACCGTTTTATCGTTGAGGCATCCATAATGAGAAGATGAAGGTCACGAACTATCTTTGTTGATTTTCCTGGAAGGGAAGCCACATCAGGCATGTAGGCGATTAGTTTGCGTTCCTTTATTTTGACGCCGAAGGCAGGTGTCCTTGTGTGGTGTACTGGGAAGTAGGTGATCTGATAGTTTTGTACACGGAATGGTTGAAGCGGTTTTATCACTTCCAAACGAAACGCGTCGAGCGCTACGTTTGGAAGTCCCATTTTAATACCGTTGAGGACTTCTAATGGAACGATAAGCGTGAGTTTCCGTCTAAACCGCGACATCTCACGAAGGTCATGAAGGCCTAAAATATGATCAGGATGTGCATGAGTAATACAGAGATACTGAAGTGATGAAAGATCCCTGGAGTAAAGGGTTTGGTAGGTATCAGGACCTGCATCTATGAGGAGATCCTTGTTTATAAGAAGTTGAGACCGTTTCCTCGTATCTTTTTTGTCTTTGGATGTGCACATCTCACAGAAACAAGATAAACGGGGGTGCGGCCAGCCAGAGGAGGTTCCTAAGAACGTCACTTTCATTGCCCGTTTTTCCGAAGCTTTTGGACTCATATCCTTCCTGAAAGACGAGTAAGTGCTTCACGAGAAAGAAGCACCAAAGCCCCAAATGAAAGAAAGAGCGCAAGAAGGTGTATTGCCCAGCCTACAAAGATAAGATTTGTAAGCACAGTATAGACAGTTAATCCTATTGTAAGCGGCAGGATAAGTTTGGACGTATCGTATTCTTTGTTATACATATGGACGATTTTGATTCCCAGAAGTAGCCCCAGAAAAACCGGAGCGATATAAAGAAGGATTAGGAAAAGAACGCCTCCGATAAGGCTGATCGGAATACCTATCAAGGTCGCAAAGGTGATGATAAGAAGAAGTGGCGTGAGTACGATACTTCCCATGCCAACAAAAAGGGATTTAATTGGCTTTTCGATCATCAAATTGACGATTGCAATACTTTGCCTTGGAGCAAAACTGACGAGAATCGCACCGACGATGAGTTTTGAGAAGAGAGTAAAAAGAAAGAATGCAAGAGAGTTATATTCAAAAATACCGGCAAACCGCTTTTGTTCTGGGACAGGAACCGCGGGTACAGTATGGGTCGTTACCCCTGAGATAACCGAACCTTCTTTTTTATCAAAAGGATTTTCCGATAGATATGTAAAGTTCCCTGATGTTTGGAAATTTGGCAGAAGCGTGATTGTCTCTGCTCCGAGTTCGACATGACTTTCAATTGTCCCATCAAGAACGACTGTTCCTGCTCCAGCGGTTAGTGTTCCCTGGATAACACTGGTTTCTTCCGTTGTCAGAACACCCGTCCCGACCAACGCATTTCGTTCGACTGTTCCGCTGAGCGTCAATGAACCTGCGAGGACACGAATATTTCTCTTTGCAGTTCCATCTATCTCAACGTTTCCTCCAATGAGGATAACATCTTCAGCTTCTCCTGAAAAACGGATGTTGCCTCCGAAAGCAATGACGTCACCTTCAACTTTTCCTTTGATTCGAACGTCCCCGCCTGCAACAAGGACGTCTCCTTGCACTGTACCGAGGATTGTGACACTCTCCCCCACTCTCAGTAAGTTTCCGGTATAGACGGTATCTTCGCCGACATATACGACTGTGTCAGCAGACGAAGTTGCTTCGTTCTCTTGAGCGGAAATAGAAACAGGAACAAGAAGGAAGAGAAGGAAAAGAAAGACAAATTTTTTCATCGTACCCCCTTTGGTGCCGCAGAGAGGACTTGAACCTCTACGGGTTTCCCCACACGGTCCTAAGCCGTGCCTGTCTACCATTCCAGCACTGCGGCGAAGCGCTGTACCACGATTATATCATTTTCACTTTGTCTGTCTAGCTCGTTTCACGGCTGAGCGGTGTGCTTCTTCCTCAATACGGTCTGAAAGCGGCGGGAGAAGTACTTTCTTTTTCGTTTTTCGTTCGAGCGCACGGCTAATCAACATATCAGCGAACCGAGGGTTTTTAGGAAGCAAAGAGCCGTGAAGGTAGCATCCGAACACATTTTGGAATACTGCACCTTCGGAATAATCTTCTCCGTTATTGCCGTGGCCGATGAGGACTTCACCGAGTGGTTTTGCTTTTCGTCCGAGAAAGGTTTTTCCACTATGGTTCTCAAATCCGACGAGCGTTTGTTTTTCCCAGGCGATCACACAGTTTCCGATCATTCGTTTGTTTCCCGCAACCGTTTCTATATCAAGAACTCCAACTCCCGGAAGGTCTTCTCCATGGTGAGGTCGGTAAAATTTCCCCAGGAGTTGATATCCTCCGCAGATTGCAAGTATCACAACTCTATTTTGAGCAAGGTGTATTAAAGAGTCTTTTTTCTCTTGGAGGTTTCGACTGACGAGTTCCTGTTGTTGATCCTGCCCGCCGCCGAAAAACAAGATGTCTGTGTCAGAAGGGACAGTATCCTGTAACGAAACCTCACTAATTCGGATACTTATATTTCGCCATCTACACCTGAGAGCGAGGGTGAGAATGTTTCCTCTGTCCCCGTAGATATTCATAAGGTCATGATAGAGATGTACAAGATGAATATCAGCCATATTTAATCTTTCCACAAATGGTGGGTGTAACCCTTTTGTACAAAATACTCACGTATATCAAGCATGGCGGTATATGTCGGAAGGAGAAAGAGAGTTTCGTGGCTACGCAGTTTATTCAATGCCTTTTCAACGGCCTTTTTTTGGTTCACATCAACTCTGAGTGTTTGAACATGATCGAGTGCTTCCGCGTACTTGAGGCGAAGCAGAAGGTCAGGAGCACGAATACCTGAAACAGTCAGATGTGTTACTTTACTTTTAAGAAGCTCCAGGTCAACATCCCAAATCCAGCTGACATCCCTTCCGTCTGCAATAAGGTCATTGAGCGACAGATACAAATGCTCTATATGTTGATTCGAAAACTGTAAAATTGTCCGAAGAACCTCATTGAATCCTGTCGGATTTTTAACGAGAAATAAATATACTGTCTTTGTTCCAACATGAATTTTTTCTACTCTTCCGAAAGCCGCGGAAAACGTTGACAAAGATGAAATAATGTCTGGTAGTTCTATACTACGAGACAAAGATGCGGTAATGGCTGCAAGGGCGTTATAGACGTTATAGAGACCAGGAACACGCAAGTTTGTTTTATAGGTAATAGAATTATACTCTAATGAGAATTGAACACTGTCAATACTCATGTTTTGGATCTCTGGAACTCGTATCGTTAGCGAGGGTCTGGTAAACCCGCAATTACGACAGGAGTAATAGCCCATATGAGAAGCATATATTTGGTCAAAATCGAGGATATGCTGGCACTCAGGACACTGGACTGCGTCGGCTGCGTGGGGTAATTGTGGAAGAGTAAGTTCTTTATCGTCAAGACCGAAGTATATGACAGTACATGTAAGATGCTTTCCGATAAAAGCGAGCGACGGGTCGTCTGCATTTAGAAGAACGGTCGTCTCTCTGGGAAGCGTTTGCAGGGCTTGAAGCCATTTCTTTTTCAGTGTGTCAATTTCACCGTATCGATCAAGTTGATCACGAAAAAGATTTGTGAGAAGAATGGTATGCGGTTTAAGTTCATGGAGTGCAAGTGGAAGAACAGCTTCATCCACTTCCCATAAGCCGAGATCAGATGAGATATTTCCCCAAAGGTCAGCGTGTTCGACACATGTAGAGAGGATGCCCCGTAAAAGGTTTGATCCTGCTCGGTTGTGTAGAACCTTGATACCCTGATTTTTCAGTATTGTTGAAATCATACGCGCAGTTGTTGTTTTTCCGTTTGTGCCAGACACAATCATATTTCCCTGAGGAAGTTTTGCGAGTAAATAGGTCAAAAGGTCATGTTTGATGCGTATAGCAATAAGGCCTGGAAGCGCGGTGCCTCCCCCTTTTCGCGTATGTCTGGATAGTTTAAAGAGGCATTTTCCGACGAGGATAGAAAAAAACACACGTACGTTCATGGCGACATTGTATCAATCGCCATTATCCCTGGCAAGAAAAAGTGAGATTGACAGAATCTCGAGTGATGTGTTATCTCTTTGGTATGGCTGAAAAGGACTTTTCAGACCGTGTTACTGACACTGTATTGAGTAAAGAAAAAAGTCAATTCCCGTCGATTTCAGCGGTCATTGTTACCTGGAACAGCGAAGACTATATTACAGATTGTCTTTCATCTCTTGAGAAAGAGCTTCATCCAGCAATGCATGAAGTCTATGTCATTGACAATAACTCCTCCGACAAAACAGCATCGATCGTAAAGAAGAAGTTCCCTTTTGTCCGAATGATACAGAATAAAGACAATAAAGGTTTTGGAGCAGCCAATAACCAGGGTATTCGTAAAGCAAGTGGTGATTACATCCTTTTGCTGAATCCTGATACGATTGTTCACCCTGGAAGCATTTTTTTGATGACCAGCTATCTGCAATCGCACGCACGGGTTGGTATGGTTGGGCCGGAGCAGATAAATGGTGAAGGAAAAATCCTTTTTAACTTCAGTAGGTATACACTGCGTGGTCTCACGGAATACATAACAGAATCCTTTGCTCCTAAATCACTTTTGGCGAAAAGACTCCGCCGTCCGTATGAAGTTCCCTACCTTAATGGCGGTTGTTGGTTAGCGAGAAAAGCTGTTTTTACTGATGTCGGCTTGTTTGACGAAAAGCTTTTCTTATACGGAGAAGAACCTGATATGTGCCAAAGAATCCGGACATCTTCATGGCAGATTCACTTTGTTCGCAACGCAATGATTACCCATTTCCGTGAGGGAAGTATGAGAAAGATCGGTGTAAAGAAATATTTCCACGCGCTGCGGAGTTTCTCCCATGTCTTAAATAAAGGGAGGAGTGATTTAGACTGAGAAGTAACGGAGGTTAAAGCCTCTCTGTAAGACTTTCTGGGCGGTTTGTCTGTTGAGATGATTCAATCTCTTCCATGAAGTGATTCACTGCCCAAGCCCATTTACGGGAGTTGGGAGGACAATAGATTCTGCTGATTTGCTCGACAGACTTCGCTCCACGGTTCAGATACCGTTCTTT
>DATDVM010000080.1:0-21775 GCA_035290005.1 Patescibacteria group bacterium
ATATCCATTCTTTCCTCTTTTTTGTATCTTTCATCATTTATGTGGGCGTATATCACTGAAAGGATATTTAGCCAACCTTCGCTTTTTTTATCCTTCTCGCAGGAAACAGTTGGATATCTTATCCTTTTCGCTCTTGCAATGGCTTCTATCGGTGTGTTTGCCTCAGCTGTCGCGCTTCTTATTCGACCACTACTTCTGGCCTTCGGTATTGAAGCGTTTACAGCGCTCTTTCTTTTGATGACGTTTTCTCCAAGTATTCTCGGAGTTTCTTTTGCTTTATCCTACTTCATTGCGCTTGCGGTCTTCACCATTATGATCGAATTTGAAGTCCGTAATTATATTTCCTTTTCTTTGCGGCATATCGTCGCACCACACCTAGACTTTCTTTTTCTTATCCTGACCGTTATCATTTCAGTCCTCTTTTTTGTTCACTTTCGCGTGTTAGTGGAAACAAAGGGAGTGGAGGTTCCTCGTACGATCATAAGACCTATCGCACAAACAATCACTGAAAGCGTTGTGGAAAAAGGTGGGCAAAGAGAACAAATTCAATTTTTTAAGCAAATGCACGATTCTGGTTTCCTTCAGCAGCTTGGTATTTCACTCCCTACAACACTTCTTGATCCTGCAAGTACCGTTGAAGACATCGCTGAAGGAATGACTTCAGGTTTGGCCAATCAAGCGACAAGAATCATCTCACCCTATATACGGTACATTCCCATCATCACAACAACTATCCTTTTCTTTGCCCTTCAGGAAGTCAAGGCAATTATATCTTGGTTTACTATTCCGCTCCTTGCACTCCTTTTCCGGCTCCTACGAATGTTTCATTTCGTCCACTATGAATACCGAATGGAAAAAGTGAAACGACTTGTACTGGATTCATGAACCTTCCGCTTCGTACGATTGCGATACTTTTTATCGGAGCCTCACTCGGCTTAGGTCTTCTTGTTCTCTTACTTCCTAAACAAACGACTCCTGAAAAATTAGCCACGTCATATACTGGCTCAATTACAGGGTTTTCTCCGTCATATGGAACATACGAAGTACAGTTTCAGAATGGGGGTGTATCTCGAATTCTCGTAAACAATGTAGAAAAAGAGGTTCCAATAAAAGTCGGCTTGACAGACCTTTTCGTGAAGTACGATCTTTTACACTGGAAAAAACAGTACGGTCAGGCGCAGTCAGAGTTCACAACGATCTCTCTTGAAAAACCCCAGCTAAAGACAATACAGGTTTTCGATATCTCCATGGCTCCCGAAGGATTTTCGACAATTCGTGCTGAGATAGAAACATTTTTAACATCACCGGATACAAATCAAAGCGCCGACCAGCTACCAAAAGGGACAAGCTTTGCGGAAGATTATTTGTGGGTTGTGGGTGTTCTTCGATTTACGGATGTTGAAGGGGGATTTTGGCAAATCCAGTACCGAACAAATGAAGAAGATGCATACGACGGTCATTTTGTCTTGGGGAATCCGCCGATCGTATCTTCGTACAAGGACGGTGATTTTGTCAGAATTTACGGGAAGCCGCTTGACACGCCGAACATCTACATGGCTGGAACCATGTATGAGGTTAATTTTATTGAGAAGGTCCAATAACTCTTTGAGTTTTTTCTTTTTTTCCGTTACAATACTATTATGAAACAAAAAAGAAGTTTGCCTTTTATGAAGATGTTCTCTTTTCTTACTGATCGTGTACTACGACCATTGAAGCTTTTTCTCTCGGTCTATAAAAGATCCCTACTTGTGGTTTTGATAATTCTCATTTTGATCGTTTTGTCTTATGGTGTCTACAAGGTCGTACGACCGCTTGTTTTTGCAGGGTACGTAAACGGTCAGTATATCCCCCGTTCCCAAGTGATTTCACGCTTGGAGAATACCTATGGGGAACAGTTCTTTGAAGCGATTGTTCAGGAACATCTGGTTTTTCAGGAAGCTAAGAAACGTGGACTTACTGTATCCAAGGAAGAGAATGACAAACGGTATGAAAAGTTGGCTGAAGAGTTCGGTGGAAAAGAATCCTTTGATTCCTTTTTGAGTCAAAGAAAAATTTCGAAGCAAGAACTTTCTCGGCAAATCGACGTAGAGATTCTTGTTGAAAAGCTTTTCGGTTCAACAATTTCCGTCTCTGATGGAGATGTGGATGCTTACTTCAAAGATAATGTCGCGACAGAGAAAGAGGCCACATACTCAGCCGAAGAAAAAGAGCAAATGCGCGAGGAATTGAAACGACAAAAGCTTGGAGAAACCTTTGAAACCTGGGTAAAAGAAGCCAGAGACGCATCCCATGTTGAGTATTATCTCAAATAAAGTCGGCTTCTCTATATGCCCTTATGGCAATTCAACCATCGACAGATAAGCAAGCCAAGAAATACAAGAGATTCCTATCACCGGGTGAACAAATCATCACGGTTACTGGAGTAAGTCCCAGGTATTATTTGTTGCTCCTTCCGTTGTATATTCTTTTCGCTTTTCTTCTCATCGGTATACCTAAGCTTGTCCACCATATGGTTGAACGGAGGGCAAAACTGTATATCCTGACAAACAAACGTATACTTGTGAAAGATGGCATATTTTCTATTAATATCACATCTGCTTCCTACGATCAGATCGCTCACATACGAGTTGACGAACCATTTTTTAAGAAATTTTTTTTTGACACGGGATCGGTTATCGTCATTACTACTTCTGGGAAGAAGGAAGAGTCGGATGAGATCATACTAAAAAATGTAGGTTCTCCAATGGAAATCAAGAATATGCTCGAATCTCTGATTTCGCACCGTGATAAAGAGCTTCCCTATGAGGTTCGTCAGGAATTCTTTTCTGAAGAACACATTCCACGACTACGAATGTAGAAAGAAATGCGCATGAGCCCAAAAGAGAGTAAGAAACACCTAAGAAATAAAAGGTATGAAGATCAGAAACGGTTTGAACGATGGGCAGCGTTTTCTTTCCTTGAGATGTTCAACAAGCTGACAGGTTCTGATTTCGTCCCTCACCTTTCTGAAGTTCCCGATCTTATTGCTATATCATCAACAGATAAAAAGAGAAAGCTTGGTATAGAGGTAACAGAACTTCATAATATCAACAAGCTGAAAAAGATTTTCCTTAAAACCGACGAAGGAACCTGGGGGACACAAGCACTTTTCGAGACTCTGAAACACGTGTTCGACAAGAAATCACAAACTGATTACAGGGAAGGGTTTGCTGTTGTCCTTCTCTTGGTCAACCGGTTTTATGTCTGCCAACCACATGATATAAACAAGTTTTTCCTACGCCGTTATCGGATACCGAAGCATCATTTCGATTCTATCTTTCTTCTCACACCCCGTATCACACGGAAAATGGTTGATCATTCCACCTACCAACTCTTTAAACTAAAGAATAATCAATTTATGAAACAGGCTGAGGTAAAAAGAGAGACAACACATCAAAGGCCCCGTCGTTGAAAAAATGTAGGGCGAAGAAGTAAGATGGTAAAAGAATGGATATTCTGTATGAAGGCCTAGAGCCTCATCGTTTTACTGTTCAGGAAGAAATAAGTCCTCTTAAAAAACACAAAAGAAAAATTGTTTATCTCCTTGTGGTTATTTTGGTCTTAACCGCAAGTAGTCTTCTTTTATACCTGAAGATGACCTCAAGCGAACCAGCGTCCATTATTACCTCTCAGAGTCAGTCATACGATTCACCTCCAAAGTTAACACCACCAAAACCAGTTACCCTACCGTTTCCCCAAAGCGTCTGTTCAGGAAGTACTTTCCAGGTAACAAGTAATCTGCAAAATGCACGGCTGGAAAACTGTGTTGTGTTTGTTAAGGGAAATGATATTATTATTTCCACTGTAGAGTTTATCAATTCTCCTGTTGTTGTTGAAAATTCTTCTCGTATCACATTCAAAGATGTCATTTTTTCAAGATCCTTGGATTTTTTACTCCTTCCTAAAAAAGTGACGAAAGAGGTAGCCGTGTTTTTTGTAAACTCAAATGAAATTCATCTTGACCACGTTCTTATGTCAGATAATCGAAATGGTCTGTTTATTGAGGGTTCTTCCGGGATAGAAATACAGAATTCTTTTTTTGAACGAAATATAGGAGATTTCGGAGCGATTCATATTGAATCGTCCTCACCAATACGAATACATGATAATGTGTTTAGAGTGAACTATCCTGTGGGTATGTATTTCAGCAACAAAAGTGGGAATAAGCAAGCAACGTTTGAGGTTTTTAAGAATTCACTTGTGAATAGTATTTTATACGGCGTATTAATAGAGGACTGGAAGAGTAATAGCATATCCAAGGTTTTCAATAATGTTATTTTAGGAGGAAGGGGTTCTGGAATGGCTGTGCAGTTCGATAGCAGTCCCGCTAATATCGAGATTCTCAATAACTACATTGGGAAAAAAACGTCCTGCGAGGTTTTAACAACAGTTCTTCCGTTAAATTTGGGAAACGGATGGTGTTTTGCTAAGTCTGACGGTATTAAGCTTGAGAACACACAGAAAGTGACATTAAGAGGAAATGTTCTTATTGAAAATGAGCGTCATGGTCTAGACCTTCGAGAATCAAAAGAAATTGACGTTACCCGAAATAGTTTTGTGAAAAACGGAACATATGCAATTTTCGCTGCCTCTTCGTATTTCCAATCAACGAATAATACGTTTCATGCAAATACAAGCATGGTACATGAACAAGATGAACCTGCCCCAGAGGCAATGAGGGTCTTTTGATGCAAAATACCAATAAATCTGAGGAACTTTTTGTGATCTTAACACTCTGCCTTTTTATACTTCTTACCCTCGCTGGACTCTATATAAGCTTTGTTCGATGGGAGTAATGAAATGAAACGATCACTATCTGCACTTTTCGGGAGTACCCTTCTTCTTCTTTTTTTCCTACTCTCAGCTTTTGGCGTTTATAAAAATGGAGCTATTCTCTCCCAGGAAACGATACGTTCAACGTCGCATATTATTCCCGAAAACGAAGCGGGGATTATTCATGTCGACGTCGGTCAAGGCGACTCTGCGATAGTTGTCTCGAAAGAGCGTAAAACAATGGTGATTGATACCGGCGATAACGCGGTTTCTTATGCATATCCAAATATCAAACGGATTCTTGACGATAACAACCTGAAAGAACTTGAGTACGTTGTTTTAACCCACCCTCATCAAGATCATATCGGTAATACCCTTTCGCTTCTGAGCGACTATGATATCGGTAGTGTTGTATTAAACGGAGCAGTTTCAACAAACGAGACCTATCAAAACATTCTTTCATTTATTGATAGTAAAAACATATCAACTTCTTTCGTGCAGAAAGGAGATTCTCTTTCACTCGGATCGATGAAAGTAGACATTCTGGCATCCACGCCTGAAGAGGCTGAATCGAATGAGAACAACGCTTCAATCGTTCTTCTTCTTACAGACGGTAATTTTACCGAAATTTTTACAGGAGATGCGGAGGAGAAAACTGAGCAAAAAATCGTTTCATCGTTCGATTCTCTTCCAGTCGATGTACTTAAGGTATCTCATCACGGAAGCCATGACTCAACATCTGAGGGTTTCCTTCAACTTATTACTCCTTCCCTAGCTATTATCTCTGTGTCTAAAAATAACGAATACGGTCATCCCCATCCAGAAACGATCAATCGACTTCAAAAAAGAAACATTCAGGTTTTCGATACAAAAACCTTCGGTACTGTGACCATCCTTCTTCAAGGAGAAAACTATGAAGTCTACACAGACAGAGATTCGAATTGACCGAATAGAGGCTAATTATGCCGTGTGCATACGAAATGGAGTTTCTTTTCAGCTCCCCATAAGCATTCTCCCGATTGGAGTAAAAGAAGGTGATATACTGAACGTATTCTTTCAGGGGAGTAATCAGAGAAAAACCCAAGAACGACAAAAGACAAAAGAATTACTTCAAAAATTACGAAAGAAACAATAGAAAATACATGAAGACCACGCTTACTCTACGCTCACAATCTTGGCTTTCATTTCAGTTCTCAAGACTTTGGCAATTACATTTTTCCGATGTACCAACCGTAAACCCAATCACAGTTCGTTTTGGTCGGTTTGCCAAAACCCGTTTAGGCTCAATCAAAAGAAAAAAGGTAAGAGGTTCTGCATCAACAATAACTGTAACAGGGTTTTTTCGATATCCTGATGTTCCGGAACAGGTGGTGCTGGCTACTCTGGCACACGAAATAACTCACTATCTCCATGGATTCCACTCGGACCTCCCCCAGTTACAGAAATATCCTCACGAAGGAAATATCGTCGATAAGGAACTACAAAAACGAGGACTGTCTGATGTCGTTCGATTTCAAAAGAAGTGGTTAACTCTTCATTGGAGGAAAGTGGTTAGGAGAAAGAGAGCATAAAGTGATCATTCTGCATGGAGATGACATCCTCGCAAGTCGCCAGGAACTTGAGAATATAAAAAATAAATACTCAAGCAGTATTACCTTTACACCGCAGAACCTTGATGTAACAAAGTTTGTCCAATCACTTGAGGGGACAACGTTATTTGGTGAGACTCCACTAGTGATCCTTGAGGACACGCTTTCATCCTCTAAACATGGGAAAGAGCTTCTCGAAGTATTCCCTCGTGTCGAAACGGAATATATCGTCGTTTGGGAACCAAAAATGCTGACAAGTCGAGTTCTCGAGAAACTCGGGAAAACATCGAAAGTGAAACTCTTTAAATTACGATCTGAAATATTTCGCTTTCTTGAATCTATCACACCAGCGAACAAACAAAAGGCTATAACAATCTTTCACTCACTAATAAAGACCGACGCTCCTGAACGAATCTTTTTTATGCTGGTTCGTCAGATCCGTCAGATTCTTCTTATTTCCTTCGGGGCAACAGCGGAAGATATGGGGGTCTCTCCCTGGCAGTGGAAACGACTAAAAACACAGCAGGAACAGTTTGATCGAAAAACACTTCTTAGGATGTATTCAAAATTACTCTCAGTCGATTGGGAGCAAAAAAGCGGTCTTGCTGGATATGATTTAGCCTCATCGCTTGACGTCCTTTTCTCCGGTATGTAAAATGAAAAATACTCATTTCTTCTCGAACGGCACCTCACATGTTTTTTTGAAGAGAACGCTGATTATCCATAAGATGAAGGAGTCTCGGCATGACTGAAAACACCTTTCTTTCGAAAGCAAAAGACGGATTTCAAACACTCGCTGTCTCAGACATTTATAAAGAAAAGGCTTATCGTTTCCTTACTGAATGGTTAACTAAACCGCAGTTTGCAGAGTACGTTCCCCAGATTACGCATATGATTCAAAAGAGCTATTGGGACTACCTCTTAGATTCTTTTTACCAGATTATTCCTTTTGGAACAGGAGGCAGACGCGGAGAAGTAGGAATTGGTCCGAACCGGATCAATCCATGGACAATTCAGTCATCCGCGCAAGGTCATTCACAATATCTTCTTTCGTATTACGGACAAGATGCCGAGAAAAGGGGCGTGGTGCTCGCTTATGATGTTCGACAATTTTTTACAAACCAGTTTTTTAACGATGATCTTCCCAATCCTGTACATAATCTTAATTGTAAAGACCTAGCCCTTGAGGCAGCAAAGGTTTACGCTGCGAATGGAATCAAGGTGTATCTTTTTGACAATGTGAGAACAACTCCGGAACTTTCCTTCGCAATTCGCTATCTTCATGCAGTTGGTGGCGATATGTTTTCTGCTTCTCATAATCCTCCCGAACATAATGGAAAAAAAGTGTACGACGAGCATGGGGGTCAGCTTATACCGCCATTTGATGAACAACTCGTCGATGAAGTCACGAAACGTGTCAAAGAAACAAAACGTATAGATCTTGAGGAAGCAAAAAAGAAAGGTCTGATACTTTTTATTGGAAGGGAAGTCGACAATGCATATGTGAATGAAGCGGTCAAAGTCTCTTTATCTCAGGCAAGAGACATTCGTATCGTCTACACGCCACTTCACGGATGCGGCTCAACATCCGTCACTAAAGCATTACGAATACTGGGATTTACTGTCGATGAAGATCCTTTGACAAGCATTCCGAGTGGGGCTTTTGAGCATGTTACGTTTAATATTCCCAATCCTGAAGTTGAGCAATCCTTTGATACGCCGCTCAAATATGCCAAAACAAAGAATGCAGATATTATTTTAAATAGCGATCCTGATGCAGACCGCATTGGTATTATGGTTCACCACGAGGGATCCTGGGTGTTCTTAAACGGAAATGAAATCGCTGCAGTCCTCGGTGAGTATGTCACAACGAAAAGAAAAGAGAGCCTAAAGGCTCAGGGAATTATGATCAAGACTGAGGTGACAACAAACCTTATCCGGGAGATTTGTCATGCACACAATTTCCGTCTTATTGGTGATCTTCTCGTAGGATTTAAATACATTGCAGACGAGATGAACAAACTCGAAGGTAGGGGAGAAATAGATAATTTCCTTTTTGCGTGTGAAGAAAGTCACGGGTATCTTGCAGGAAATTACGTCAGAGATAAGGATTCTGTAATCCCGGCGATTTGGCTTTCAGAACTTGCGGCAGAGCTAAAAAAAGAGGGAAAAACACTTGTTGATTACCTCAATGATGTATATGCGCGATACGGATACTTTCGGAATTACTTAACAGAAATCCGCTTACCAGGAGCTGAGGGAAAGACAAAGATTGATGCCATACAAGATGCTCTGAGGATTCACCCGCCGAAACAATTTGGAACATTTAACGTGAAGAATTCCGAGGATTTTTTAATGAGAACCCCCATTCTTTCTGAAACAGACAGACAGTCCAAGAACGTACTCGCCTTTCATTTTACTCCGCTCAACGGGACAAAATCTTTAAAAGTTACAGTCCGTCCTTCGGGAACAGAACCTAAGATAAAGATGTACTTTGAAATAGGAAGCACCCCATTTAAGAAGGAAGACATTTATAAGGTCAAAACATCAATCGAAGAAATTCTTACACGTCTGGAAATCGCATTTATGCAGGAGTGCTACAAGGCAATCGACGTGATATTTCCGGAAAGAGGGTTTCTTCTTTTCTGGCAGCTACCACTCCAGTCCAAGCTCACATACTTTGAAAAGGAAAACGAGATCGCATCTCTCAAGAATATAAACGATGCGTCTCTTAGAAGAAAAAAACTCATGGAGCTCGTCTCATTTTTGGGATCGGACCCTGTCGAGAAAGTTGATAAAGCGTTTGAGAAAAAGTACGGGAAGCCTCTACTGACGTATCTCGAGTTAGAAAAGAAGGGTAATCAATGACAAAAGAAGACACTTACTTTGAACTCGCGAAAGAAATTGTAAAAGACGTTTCTTTTTTCCTCTTGGATCGTCATGGAACAACAAAAGAGATGAAACATAAAGAGAAGAAACATTACTGTATTGCGGAGGACAGGGAAAGCAACGGTATGTATGAAGATTTTTTTGTACAACATACACCCGAAGTCGGGTTGTACACAGAAGAAGGAAAACGTGAACTTCATAAAGAATATACATGGGTTGTCGATCCAATTGATGGAACGACAAATTACCGCGTCGGAAACCCACTGTTTGTGACACAGCTTTCATTACTTCGGAAAAGGCAACCTGTCTTTTCGATTATCTCCGCACCTGTTTTGAAACTTCAATACGTCACAAGAGCGAAAAAAGGAAGTTTCTTGAACGATAACCCCATTCATGGATCTTCTTTAGACATTTTAGAGCAGGCTGTTATAGGGTTCAATAAGGGAACTGATCCACGTGATAGTGACTGGCTTATTTCTGTCTTAAAACGAACGCTTCCTCATGTCAGGACACTTAGACTTTTCGGTTCAGCGGGATTACAACTGGCGTTTGTTGCAGGAGGGATGCTTGATCTTTTTATAAGTAACGGTGCAGATTTATACGACTACCTACCCGGGGTCCTTCTGGTCAGGGAGGCTGGTGGAGAAGCCGTATCGTTTAAAGGATCGACCTGGCAGATAGAGGACTCAACACTTATCGCAGGGAAAAAAGCACTTGTTGACAAGATATTGCCTTTAGTAGAATAAAAAGAAGGAGTCTGTGATGACAAATGATAGTTTTGATATTGACACAAAGAACGTACTCGCATCAATAGAACAATTACCAGATCAAATTCAAGATACCTGGTTACAACTATCAAAATTGACGTTTTCTATTCCCAAAGAACAGATAAAACAGATAGTCATATGTGGTATGGGTGGCTCTATCATAGGAGCTGATGTTCTTCGCTCAGTTTTTAGTTCTGAACTTCCCATTCCTCTTTTGATTGTGAGCGATTATC
This sequence comes from Patescibacteria group bacterium, assembly GCA_035290005.1. GTDB lineage: Bacteria > Patescibacteriota > Microgenomatia > DATDVM01 > DATDVM01 > DATDVM01. The sequence continues at coordinate 10,291 of DATDVM010000080.1, forward strand.
ATCTTCCTTCATACGTCGGCAAAGACAGCCTTGTTATTCTCTCAAGCTACTCCGGCACGACTGAGGAAGTATTAAATTGTGCCCGGGAAGCAAAAGAAAGAAACGCTTTCCTCACGGGGATCACTCAAGGTGGAACCCTAGCTACATTTCTCACCGATGAACATATCCCGAGCCTAATCTTTACTCCAACGTACAATCCATCTCACCAGCCAAGACTTGCACTCGGATATTCGATTTTCGGGCAAATCGGCTTACTCGCAAAAATCGGAATGATTTCCCTTACTGATGAAACTGTTTCGTCCGTCGTGAATCTCCTCCATACAACGAACGCACAATATGGTAGTACAGCCCCAGAAGAGAAAAATGATACGAAGCTTCTTTCGCGTCAACTCGCTGAAAGAATAGGATTCCTCATATCAAGCGAGTTTTTAACGGGTAATTCTCATGTCATGGCAAATCAGATAAACGAAAATGCAAAACATGTTGCGGTTTCCTTCGTTATACCAGAGCTGAATCATCACCTTCTTGAGAGCTTGTCATATCCGACCTCGAACGTAACAACACTTCACGCTGTCTTTTTCGACTCACCTATCTTTGATGAAAGAAACAGAAAGCGAATCTCGATTACCCGTGAGGTTTTTGAAAAAAATCGTATTTCGACTTCTTATTACCTATTTTCAGAAAACGAAAAGTTACTCACGTCAATGAGAATGCTTCATTTCAGTAGCTATGTAAGTTTTTATCTCGGAATGATCCATGGCGTAAATCCAGTCACAATACCCTGGGTAGACTACTTTAAGGAACAGCTAAAAAAATAGAATGTACTCTTGCGCCAAGTCAAAATTCCCGTTAAGATAAGATGAAGGACCTGCCCATGCAAGAGAAAAATAAACCTTATGTAGCTTGGTTCTCGAAAATTGGAAAGGAAGACATTCCTCTGGTAGGAGGTAAGGGTGCGAATCTTGGAGAAATGACACAAGCCAAGATTCCTGTTCCTCCTGGATTTATCGTCACTGCACCTGCGTATTATCACTTCATTGAAGTAAACTCCTTAAAAAAACAGATACATGAGATCCTCCACGAGCTTGATGCAAATAACACCACTCAGTTATCCCAGGCTTCACGCAAGGTAAAAGACCTCATATTGCATGCTCCTATTCCCTCTGATATAGCTCGGCAGATTATCGACGCATATATGAAGCTTTCTTCTCTGTTTTCGGATGCACTCGTCGCAGTGCGCTCATCAGCCACCGCAGAGGATCTTCCTGATGCGTCTTTTGCAGGTCAACAGGCAACATTCTTAAATGTGAAAGGGGAAAGTAACGTTGTTCAAGCCGTAAGACAATGCTGGGCATCCCTTTTTGAAGAACGAGCTCTTTTTTACAGGGCACAACACCATTTCGACCATTTCAAGGTGGGTATCGCTGTACCGGTACAGAAAATGGTGCAATCAGATGTGTCGGGTGTTATGTTTACGATAAATCCGACAACAAACGATAAAAACCATATTATTATCGAGTCCGTCTACGGGCTAGGTGAAACTATTGTCCAGGGAAGCGTCAACCCAGATCACTATGAAGTTGATAAAAAAACAGTTGAGATTGTAAAAAAAGAACTTTCTACCCAAAAAAAACAACTCGTTCTTACCCGTCAGGGAAACAGGGAAATACCTGTTGCAAAAGCACACCAGTCTAAACAAAAACTTTCAGACGCGCTCATTCTGGAAGTTGCCCGTTTAGGGAAAAAAATAGAAGCTCACTACTATTTTCCACAGGATATTGAATGGGCAGTTGAAAAAGGTAAAGTATTTATTGTCCAATCTCGGCCGGTAACGACAATGCAACAAGTCGATACTGTTGCATCTTATAAAGGTCCTATTTCACTTCCTATTCTTTTAAAAGGAGCACCGGCTTCTCCCGGGATCGGATTCGGATCGGTGAGAATTATTCATTCAAAAGGAGAAATGGGAAAGATCCGTAAAGGTGATGTCTTGGTGACGGAAATGACCACACCAGACTTCGTTCCTGCAATGAAAAAAGCAGCTGCAATTGTGACTGATTTAGGGGGGAGAACCTGTCACGCAGCAATCGTATCGCGTGAGCTTGGCCTTCCTTGTGTTGTAGGCGCAAACCAAGCGACAAAAAAATTAGTGAACGGGATGGTCGTGACGGTCAACGGTACGACTGGCGATGTATACAAAGGCGCGTTGCCGATTGAATCCAAAAACCTAGAATATGCAGCACCGAAAATAGTTACGTCAGGCGAACTTAAAACAGCAACGAAAGTCTACGTAAATTTGGCAGAGCCGGAGAGAGCTCAAGAGATTGCAGCATTACATGTAGATGGTGTTGGTCTCCTTCGTGCTGAATTTATGATCGCTCAGCTGGGTGTACATCCCAAAAAGCTGATTCGGGACAAAAAAGAGGACCGTTTTATTCGCCATCTTTCGAGTGGTATTGGTGAAATTTGTAAAGCATTTCACCCTAGGCCGGTTGTGTATCGGGCAACTGATTTTAAAACGAATGAGTATAGGAATCTTGCCGGAGGAAAAGAGTTTGAACCCCAGGAACCCAATCCAATGCTCGGTTATAGGGGATGTTATCGGTATATAAACGATCCTGCTTTATTTCAACTTGAGCTAGACGCAATAAAAATAGTCCGGAATAAGATGAATCTCAAAAACTTATGGCTTATGATTCCTTTTGTCCGGACCGTACGTGAACTGGAAGAAGTAAAAAAGATCATCGCCGCATCAGGTTTATCGAGAAGTGTCTCCTTTAAGTTGTGGATGATGGTAGAAATTCCCTCAAACATTATTCTCCTCGATAAATTTATCGAGATAGGTATTGACGGTATTTCTATTGGAACGAACGATCTCACCATGCTTCTTTTGGGAACCGACCGTGATAATGACGAAGTCGCAAAAGAGTTTGACGAAAGGGATCCTGCGGTTGAGTGGGCAATCGAAAAAGCAATAAAAACAGCACATAAATTTAATATAACATCATCAGTGTGCGGACAAGCTCCGTCCGTATTTCCTGAAATTACTCAACTTCTTGTACGGAACGGCGTTACGTCTATATCTGTATCACCGGATGCTATTCAATCAACACGCGAACTTGTGCACGAAACAGAAAAAAAACTGTCTCGGGGAAAGAAATAGTTAGGGTTTTCAAAACGTACTCTGTCTGGTAAGATAAAATAGGAGAACAAAGCCTATGCCAAGAATTCAAAATGTTCGAGCTCGGGAAATACTTGATTCTCGTGGCAATCCGACAATAGAAACCAAAATTACACTTGAAGACGGGACAGAAGGCGTTTCCTCTGTAGCATCAGGAGCTTCTACAGGAACACATGAAGCGCTTGAACTTCGAGACGGAGATCCCAATCGGTATAATGGTCTTGGAGTACTCAAGGCGGTTGCTAATGTCAATGAGATTATCGCCAAGAAGGTTATTGGAAAAGAACCTTCAGACCAAGAGGGCATTGATAACATGCTCCAAAAGATGGACGGCACTCTGAACAAGTCACACTTAGGCGCAAACGCGATACTTTCCGTTTCACTAGCTATCTGCCGTGTATCATCAAATAGTCTAAAAGCTCCTCTTTACAGGTATTTGCGGAATATGTACGACCCCAATGAGCAACAATATCGAATTCCGTCTCCCATGTTTAACATATTAAACGGCGGGAAACACGGAGTTGGGAATCTTGAATTTCAAGAATTTATGATTATTTTGAATCAACTACGACCCTACCACCAATCACTTCAGATTGGTGGAGAAATCTATAAAGCGTTAAAGGATGTTTTGGTATATCACAATGTAGTAAACGGGGTCGGTGATGAAGGTGGGTTTGCACCGAATCTCTTTACGAATCTTGACGCGCTTGAACTCATGATGGAAGCCATTAAAGCGACTCCATATAAGTTTGGAGCTGATATTTTCCTCGGACTTGATGTCGCTGCGAATCACTTTTATCGAGAAGAAAAATATACAATTAAGGATCGTGCAATTCCTCTTTCAGCACAACAAATGATTGAGTACTTCCAGGACCTCAATAGTCAATATCATCTCCTAACAATAGAAGATCCCCTTTTTGAAGACGATTGGGAGGGGTGGGTACAAATGACTCAAGCTATGCAGCCACATACTATTGTGGTGGCGGACGATCTTCTGGCAACAAACGCTGAGCGACTCAAGAAAGCTGTCGAGATGAAAGCCGCAAATGCCATCCTTGTAAAACCAAACCAGATCGGAACACTCAGTGAAACGATGCGGGTGATCCGTATAGCACGAGAGGCCGGATGGAGAGTCGTGGTATCCCACAGAAGCGGAGAAACGAACGATACGTTTATTGCCGATCTCGGTGTTGGCGTGAATGCAGAATATGTAAAATTCGGAGCGCCTGCACGCGGTGAACGTGTTGCAAAATACAATCGCCTCCTTGAAATTGAACAGGAAATTGGTTTTGGCCACACATAATTTTTCTTCCCTTTTCTTTTATCAAAGAAAGACGTAATGTAGAATCAAAGTATGGAAGCTGCTCTAATTCCAAAACCCGTTGTTCTTCTTATCCTAGACGGATGGGGTATAGCACCTCCTACTCCCGGGAATGCATTATCTCAGTCTCAAATAACTAACTTCACAAAGTTTTGGGCTGCATATCCTCATACTCAACTCCAGGCTTCTGCTGAAGCTGTTGGATTACCTCAAGGAGCTGCAGGTAACTCCGAAGTCGGTCACTTAAATATCGGAGCTGGGCGCATTGTCTATCAAGAGCTTCCTCGTATCAATATGTCTATTGCGGATGGAGGTTTCATGGCCAATAGGTCATTTCTTTCAGCCGCGGAATATGTACACGCCCACAATTCTTCTCTGCATCTTATTGGACTACTGGGCCCAGGAAAAGTTCATTCTTCAATTGAGCATTTGTTCGCACTTCTCTGGTTTTGTAAAGAACACGCTATTTCTTCTGTATATATTCACGCATTTACAGATGGAAGAGATGCTCCTCCAACCTCCGGCGTCTATTACATTCAGCAGCTCATTGAAAAACTGAAGTATTTCGGAATAGGTAAAATTGCAACAATAACAGGCAGATACTATGGAATGGATCGGGATAATAGATGGGATCGAACCAGACAGGCGTATGAAGCTATCGTTGAGGGAAAAGGTGTATACGCAACATCTCCGGTCGATGCAGTAACGTCCGCATATGAGAGTCAGCGGACTGATGAATTTATCCTTCCGACTGTTCTTTTGGAAGAGTCGGGACAACCAGTGGCAACGATAAAGGACAATGATGCCGTCATTTTTTTTAATTTTCGTGCAGACAGAGCGAGGCAACTGACGAAAGCGTTACTTCTCCCTGATTTTGAACGTATGAAGATTACCCAGCAGGAATTCGATCCGTACCTTGATAAGTACAAAATGAGGGAGCGGCAAAAAGAAGAAACAGTAACGACTTTTATCCGCCAGAGAGTGGTTTCAAATCTTTTCTTCGTCTCCATGACGCAGTATGAAAAAGGGCTCCAAACCGTCGTTGCGTATCCACCTGAGGAGGTTCGTATGCCTCTTGCTCGAGTTCTCTCAGAGTATGGGAAAAGGCAGTTACATATTGCCGAAACGGAGAAATACGCGCACGTTACATACTTTTTGAACGGAGGGCGTGAAATATCCTTTCCTCTTGAGGATAGGTTTGTGATTCCATCCGCGAAAGTTGCCACCTATGACTTGAAACCGGACATGTCAGCCTATGAGATCACTGAGCTTTTCTTTGAGAAATTAGAATTAAAAGTATATGATTTTATTGTGTTGAACTTTGCGAATCCCGACATGGTTGCACATACTGGGGTATTAGGTGCGGCAATTCAAGCAGTTGAAGTTGTTGATGAGTGCATGGGTGCCATTGTAAAGAGCGTACAGACAGTCGGTGGAGCTTGCATCGTCACATCTGATCATGGTAATGTAGAAGAAATGCTGAATCCGCATACTGGAGATATAGATACGGAACACAATATTAATCCTGTTCCATTTATAGCCGTTCTCCCTCATTTTCTTCTGGGAACAAAAAGAATGCTTCCAATGGGGGTATTGGCTGATATAGCACCTACTGTTCTGGCACTTATGGGTATTTCAAAACCAGTTGAAATGACTGGAAAAAATTTGCTTGCTTAAAGGAGGCTCTATGAAAACTACCCTATCTGTAATCAAGGCTGATACTGGCTCTATCGGAGGCCATAATAAACCAAGTGAGGCGATGATCGCAAAGGCCAGAGAACGCGCAACTGATGCGGTTGAGAACGGTCTATTGACTGATGCCAGAGTAACGTTCACAGGCGATGATATCGCTTTTCTTATGGTCCACACCAAGGGAGTTAATCACCCAGACATTCATAAATTTGCCTGGGATTCGTTTCTTGAAACAACGAAAATCGCAAAAAGCCAGGGTCTGTATGGAGCTGGTCAGGATCTCTTAAAGGATTCGTTTTCAGGGAACGTCAAGGGAATGGGCCCGGGATCCTGTGAAATGGAAATCGAAGAACGGCCAAACGAACCGTTTATTGTGTTTGCTGCTGACAAATGCGGACCAGGTGTATTTAACTATCCGTTGTTCAGTGGATTTGCAGACCCTTACCACAACGCTGGTCTTCTTCTCGCGCCTGAGATGCGAGCCGGATTTACCTATACAATCATGGACGTCAACTACACGGAAGCAGACAAGGTCATATCGTTAAAGGTTCCACAGGACTATTATGATATTTGTACGCTTTTACGTGATTCAAACCACTACGTCATTGAAAGTATTGTTGAGAACGCCACAGGGTTACAAGCCGCGACCGTTTCGACAAGCAGGCTTCATAATATCGCAGGTAAATATGTCGGGAAAGACGATCCAGTTGCAATTGTACGAAGTCAAAAACAATTTCCTTCAACTGGAGAAATTCTTTCTCCGTATGCTCTAGCATACTATACGCTGGGAGACAATAGAGGATCTCACCATGTGGCAGTTATGCCGGTGAAACAAAATACGATTATTTCATTCTTTGACGGACCGACCATTATGACTGCTGCAGGGTACTGTGTCCATGAAGGCAAGCTCACTGAGGCTGTCGATCTTTTTGATCAGCCATTCTGGAACTCTATTCAGACGAAAGCCGCAGAAAAAACTCTCGCACTTCGGGCGCAAGGATTCTTCAATCCTGCCATGGCGGGAATGGATGAACTTGAATACACAGGTATCATGGAAACCTTGAAGCGGCTTGATCAAAACTTTACCGTCCGGAAATAAACGACTCGGAAGAAAGCGGTGTATGGGTAACGAAGTTTCTGTTCCTATTGAGGTGTCTGCCCGTCATATTCAACTGTCCTATGACGATACAGTAAAGCTCTTCGGGAAAGGCTACAAATTCTCAAAATTACGTTCTTTGTCTGAAGAGAAACGGTATGCCTGTAATGAAACTGTATCCATAACTACACCTAAACGATCTCTTGAAGACGTACGAATCATAGGACCAACAGTTGACCAAACGCGGGTAGAGCTATCAAGGTCTGACGCGGTACAACTTGGAATTAATCCACCCATTAGAATGTCAAAATCCATAGATCTTCAAGGCACACCGGGACTGCGTGTTGTCGGTCCGCAAGGTTCAATACTATTGAAGCAGGGTGTTATTATCCCGAAGCGACATATCCACGTTGATCCGTCTGATGCTTTAAAATTCCACTTGCGGGACGGGAACAACGTTCGGGTTAAAATTGAAGGTATACGCGCACTCGTCTTTGACCAGGTTTTAATCCTGGTAGAGGAAAACATGCCGTTTGTTCTTCATCTTGACGTTGATGAAGCTAACGCAGCCGCCGTATACGGTTCACCGTCGTACGGAACTGTTCTTGCAGAAAAGTAAGAATAGCTATAAGCTTTTTAAAAAGGGAGGATCGAAAACGTATGAATATTATAAAAAAATCTCGACCGACTTTTCCGTCAAACTTATCAGACTATGAAAAGATTCGTAAAAACTTCGATATTAAAAATTACTATCATGAATTTGAATGGTTCGCGAAAGATAAATTAAATGCAGCTTACAATGCGATTGATCGTCATGCGAAAGGGCCGAGAAAAAATAAAGTGGCTTTGTATTGGGAAGGAGAGAACGGCGAAAAGAAGAAATATACGTTTCAAGAATTGTCGCTTCTCTCGAATAAATTCGGTAATCTTCTAAAATCCCTTGGAGTTGAGAGGGAAGACAGAGTCTTTCTTTTTTTACCTCGTGTTCCAGAACTCTTTATTTCGTTTCTTGGTACCCTCAAAATAGGAGCAATCTGCGGTACACTATTTTCGGCGTTTGGCCCTCAGGCTCTTTTAGACAGACTTGAAAATTCCGACGCCAAAGTTCTTATTACCCATTCATCTTTAAAATCGCGTGTTGACCAGATTAAAAAGAAACTACCCCAACTCAAACATATTATTGTTTCCGATGTTGATTATTGGACCAAAATGGAGAAAATGTCTGATGAACTCCACGTCGCGGAAACCCACGTAGATGATCCTGCGTTTATGCTGTATACATCAGGGACAACAGGAAAGCCCAAAGGCGTTGTCCATGTTCACAAAGCAATTTTGCATGAACATCTGACAGCGAAATGGGTTCTTGATATTAAAGATTCTGACGTGTATTGGTGTACCGCAGATCCTGGCTGGGTCACCGGTATCGCGTATGAAATCCTGGGTTCGTGGAGTAACGGATCATCCACGGTTGTGTATGAAGGAAGATTCTCTTCGGAAAAATGGTACCAGATCATTCAGGATTATAAAGTGACTGTCTGGTATACAGCGCCTACAGCTATACGTATGCTTGCAGCTGACGGTATTGATCGAGTCAAGAAATATGATCTTACAAGCCTCCGTCACCTTGCGTCTGTCGGAGAACCACTCAATCCTGAACCAATCAAGTGGGGTCTGAAAGCATTCGGCCTTCCGTTCCATGACAACTACTGGCAGACTGAAACTGGCGGAATAGTCATTGCAAACTATCCTACTATGGATATTAAACCCGGTTCTATGGGTAAACCAGTCCCTGGAGTATATGCAGCAATTGTCAGTGACGATGGTAAAGAACTTGAAGGAAACAAAGAAGGTAACCTGGCTTTGAAGCCTGGTTGGCCCTCAATGATGGCGAAGATTTGGAGAAGACCCAAAAAATATAAGTCATATTTCGCAAAGGGATGGTACATCACAGGAGACCGTGCTTTTTTGGATAAAGACGGATATTTTTGGTTTATCGGACGGGCTGATGATGTTATTAAAACATCAGGAGAGCGCGTCGGTCCATTTGAAGTGGAATCGGCTCTCGTGTCCCACCCGTCAGTCGCAGAAGCCGGGGTTATCGGAAAACCAGACCAGATGAGAGGAGAAATCATTAAAGCGTTTATCTCTCTCAAACCCGGTGTTAAACCGAGTGAATCACTCAAGGAGGAGATCTCACAATACGTTAAAAGACACCTTGCGGGTCATGCATATCCGCGCGAGATTGAGTTTATCGATAAACTTCCAAAGACACGTAGCGGTAAAATCATGCGCCGTATTCTGAAAGCAAAAGAATTGGGTCTTCCAATTGGGGATACGTCGACACTCGAGGAATATTAAACCTGCTCTTTTTCGAGAGAAAAGACAATTGTATATTCACCTTTGAATGAGGGTTTATCTGCCCAATACGACAGTTCCTCGAGATTTCCACGGTAGACTTCCTCGTGAATCTTAGTGAGCTCTTTTGCTACGGCGCAGGGAACATCTTTCCCAAAAGTATCAAGAAGTTCCGAAATCGTACGTTTTATCCGAAATGGTGACTCAAAAAGAAGAACAGTCATATTCATACTTTTACCCATTTCATGAATAGATATAAGGATTTTTTTTCGTTTTCCTTCTTTCTTGGGTAGAAACCCAAGGAATAAAAACTTGTCCGGAGGGAGTCCCGAAACGGTAAGTGCTGTAAGTACACTGGAAGGACCTGGTATCGCAATAACAGGAATATTTGCTGCGACAGAGGAACGGACTAATTTATACCCGGGATCGGAAATAAGAGGAGTTCCCGCACTACTGACTAAGGCAATATTTTTCCCATCACGAAGGAGTGAGAGAACCAGAGGAATTTTTCGCTCTTCTACATACTCGTCATATCGCTCTTGTGGGGTTTTAATTGCGTACCTGGTTAGAAGAATCCCTGTCCTTCTCGTATCTTCGCTTAAAATAAGATCAACCGACCCGAGAGTCTCAATTGCCCGATACGAGATGTCCGATAAATGTCCGATGGGTGTTGACACAATATAAAGAGTCCCCATATACTGACACATATTATAACAGCATTCAAGAAAGCTGTTAGCTAAAGCCAGCAGATGAAATTGAACGCCGTTGCCATATCCTCTTTGAATGGAAACCAGCACATGCGTAGGGGAGATATCATAGTGCAAGGCAGAAAGTTTTCCTATGATTGATACAGTACTCGAAACGCTTGCGTCTTTTATTATTTGGCTTATTTCTTCGCTTGGATATGGTGGAATTGTTGTCGCCATGGCGGTAGAATCCGCGTGTATTCCCCTTCCGTCCGAAGTCATCATGCCATTTTCAGGATTTCTGGTTTCTCAGGGAAAACTCGACTTCTGGCTTGTAGTTCTCGCAGGTGCAGTAGGTTGTGTGCTCGGATCCTGGATAGCATACGCTCTGGGATATTTCGGAGGCGAAACTGTCGTTCGCAATTTGATACGGAAATTCGGTAAATATGTCCTTGTATTTGAATACGAGCTTGACGAAGCAGAGGAATGGTTTCGTAAATATGGAGCAACTATTACCTTTACGTCACGCCTTCTCCCTGTTATTCGTACTTTTATTTCACTTCCAGCTGGAATTGCAAAGATGAACTTTAAGATATTTACTGTCTACACGTTTACTGGATCTCTTATCTGGTCAGCTGTTCTTGCGTTTACCGGAAAAAAAATGGGGGAGCACTGGGATCAGCTTGGTGGTTATTTTCGTAAACTCGACGTCGTTCTCGTCGTCATCGGGGTGATTGTGATCATCTGGTATATTCAACATAAAGTACAGAAACTAAGAGCATACCAAAAAAAGAACAACCACTAATATCTTCGAATAACCCCAACTACTATTCCCTGGACACGAACGTTCCTAGCAAAAATTGGTTGCATCGCTGAATTCGCCGGTTCAAGCCGAATACGATCTTTCTCTCGAAAAAACCTCTTTAATGTCGCCATCCCGCTATCAAGTAATGCGACAACAATCTCACCGTTCGTTGCGTCTTGTTGTTCTTCAATGACGACGTAGTCCCCGTCAAGAATACCTTCTTCGATCATTGATTCACCTTTTACCTGAAGAACGAATGCCCGTCGTTTCCCCGAAAGCATGCTGGGCGCAACCTTCATGCGTGCATCTGGATCCGTGTGGGGTTCAATAGGTTTCCCGGCAGCGATGA
>DATDVM010000081.1:0-3187 GCA_035290005.1 Patescibacteria group bacterium
GACAAGATTTTCTCGCAGATGTGATAGCCGAGGAAACGCATTTCCTGCCACGGATAACGATATTCCATTACACAAAAGAAAGAACTCTCAAAGATGCGAAAGACCTGTTACTTCGCCGTGATCTTATCTGGGGATCTTCGCGTCAAGATGAACCTCCGTATGAGCAGTATCCCTATAAAGTGACTCATCGCACATGGGACCAATTCGAAGTTTTTCTTGTCGAACAGACAGGAGATGAAGAAAAGCCAACATATGATCTTTTTTGGCATTACGTGTATGAAGAACGGCTTCCGACACTTTCAGAGTGGAAAAGACAGAAACCCGGTTTTCAGATGCATAGAATGACTTCCCCGTTTACTGACAATGAAATCTTTTTTCAGAGTCTTGGAGATTTGCAGAAGAAACTCGTCAGCAATTATCGAGTGACGGAGCTTTTTGATCGCCGTGGATTTCCTTACGGATTTGAAGACATTACAAAAGAAGCAGTTGCATCGAGTAACAACATATCTCTCACAAGATGGGATCTTCGAACAATCTAACATTCTCGTATTTCTAGCCAAGAAAAGAAAGTATAGCTTGTGTTACTTCAACTGGTGCTTCTAAAAAAGAGAAAAATCCTGCTTTATGAACAAGGAGCAATCGAGAGTGCTGGAGTTTTTTATGCATGGAGTAAACCATGGAAGAAGATGATGGATCATCTTTTCCCCAGAGAAGAAGAGTCGGTTGGACTGTTTTCTGAATGAGCGTAGATAGCGATTTTTTTGTGATGAATTCTTGGGTATTACCTGAATTTTCTTCCGAAGGAGAAGTGGACTTACCATGGAGACGGTTGAGGGGTTTGGTCTGTAGGCTTGTGGGATTTATGAGAATAACTTTGGATATCCGCGTGGGAAAGGCACCTGCGAGAGATAACGCCAGGTATGCACCGGTCCCGTGTCCCACTAGGCTACATTCAGGAGTCTGGATAGAGTCAAGAAATAACTGAAGAAATTCTGTATAGGTTGTCAGGGTGAAAGGTATATCCGGCATCTGTGTTCCACCACAGCCGGGAAGGTCAATCCGTATGAGTTTTACATGCTGGACAAGAAGATCCATAAGGGGAGAAAAAATAGAGCTGTCGTTATGCTCATCGTGGAGAAATAAAAGAGGAGAGCCTGATCCATCGATAAAATACTGTGTCTGGAGGTTCAAAATGGGGATTGTCATAGCTTCATTATAGCACGGTTTACTTGCTGGGTTAGGAGTCCTCTAGTATAATTGGAGCCGTATGAGAGAGAGGATTAAAAGGCATCAGGTCTCTTTTCAGAATGCGTTCAGTGGTCTTTGGTATGCGTTGTCAACTCAGCCGAATTTTACTATACACTTTTTAGCGGCAACGCTCGTTTTGGTTTTTGCATATATTTTACGTCTGTCATACATAGAAATTGTTCTTTTAGTCTTTACCATTCTTTTTGTCTTGTGTGCAGAGCTTATAAATACAGCGCTTGAAAGCATGGTTGACTTGATTACTACAGAGTGGAAACAACAAGCGAAAGTTGCCAAGGATGTCAGTGCGGCAATGGTTCTTTTAACCGCCCTCGGATCAATTCTTATCGGGATTCTTATCTTTGGGAGCCATTTATGAATCTTGCGATCATTCCATTGGGGATGCTTCTTTTATCTTTTTTTGTGACTTCAATTCTTATTATTCCTTTTATCGATCTTCTCTATCGCATTAAGTTTCGGCGCCAGAAACAATTCACAAAAGATATTTTCGAGAAGAGGACACCAATTTTTGATAAGTTACACGGTTGGAAAGTGGGAACTCCAGTCGGAGGAGGAGTGCTCGTTATAAGCGTCGTGACCTTTTTGTCGCTTTGGGCGTACGGGCTTCTCGGGATACATGCTGATGTGTGGAAGCTTGGCCTTCTCCTTTTTACATTTCTTTCTTTCGGGGCTTTGGGGCTTCTTGATGATGCACGTAAGTTCTTTTTTGCGAAAACAACAAAATTTTGGGGGCTCCGTTTTCGTCATAAGATACTCATTCAACTTCTCTTAAGCGCTATCGTTGCGTTATGGCTCTACGGGAAACTCGGATACGACTTTATCAATATCCAGTGGATAGGACCGGTTTCAGTTGGACTCTTCTTTATTCCTTTTGTGATGTTTGTGGTTGTCGCTTTTGCAAACGCTTTTAATATTACTGACGGGTTGGACGGACTTTCGACTGGCGTGCTTGTTATTTGTTTGTTTGCGTTTTGGGTACTCGCACTGGGCGTTTTTCGTGACGACCCAACGCTTGCTGTTTTCATCGGCATTTGGGTCGGTTCTCTTATGGCATTTTTATATTTTAATGTGTATCCCGCCCGAATCTGGTTAGGGGATGTCGGCGCGTTGTCATTCGGCGCCACACTGGCAGTTGTTGGATTCTTGTCAGGGAAAATCGCTGCACTTCCGATTATTGGAGGCGTGTTTGTGGTTGAAGTAGCCTCATCATTGCTGCAACTTCTTTGGAAACGGTATGCCGGGAAAAAGCTATTTCCTGTCGCTCCTCTTCATTTACTCCTTCAACATAAGAAATGGGAAGAGCCAAAGATTGTTATGAGAATGTGGCTGGCTGGAATTATGTTTGCTGTCCTTGGGTTATGGCTTGGACTCATGCAATAACCCTCACAAGACATCGATACGTGGTAAAAAAATCGCAATGACTCCATTTCAACGTTTCAAAAAAGAGTATTTCGGAAAGCATGTCCTTATTATGGGACTTGGATTGCAGGGTAGGGGCGTTCAGGATGCAGAAGTCTTTGCCTCTATTGGAGCTAAGGTGACTGTTACGGATCTCAAGAATGAGAACCAGCTCGCCTCCTCACTTGAGAAACTTCGGTCGTACAATATCCGCTATGTCTTGGGTAAACACGAGGAAGAAGATTTTAGACGTCATGATCTTGTGCTCCGAAATGCAGATGTTCCAATCGAATCTCCGTATCTTGCTATTGCGCGGCAGGAGCACATTCCGATAGAGATGGATGAATCCTTGTTCGCTTCTTTTGTAACTCCCGAAAAACTCATCGGGATTACGGGAACACGGGGAAAAACGACGACAACAATGCTTATTTACTCTCTTTTGTCATCCTTTCTCCCTCATATTCTCTTGGGAGGAAATATCAAAGGGATTGCCACCTTGCCTCTTCTTCCTCAAGTACAAGAG
>DATDVM010000082.1:0-10082 GCA_035290005.1 Patescibacteria group bacterium
GCTTCTTTCTCTTTTAAGTCAGAAACAGGTTGACGAAGTTTTTGCTGGAGATATACACTTCTTTGCCAGGTTTCCCAAAGCGGATGGTTCTGTTACAATGACAACAATAGGAGCCGTGACGACTGAGAGGAATCCGCAGACTCCACGATATGTGCTTGTTGATGTATTTGACGATTATTCCTATCAGGTCACACAGCGGGTCATTCCGTAATGCATAAACGAATTGTTTTCAGAAATAAACTACGACTTATCACCATTCCTCTCCTTTCGGTCAAATCAGTGACTGTGTTAATCCTTGTTGGCGCAGGGAGTAGGTACGAATCAAAGAAAACCAACGGCCTTGCACATTTTGCCGAACACATGTTTTTCAAGGGTACAAAGAAACGGCCGACACCCCTTGATGTGTCTGTTACGATTGATTCTATCGGCGGAGAAAGTAACGCATTTACCAGCAAAGAAATTACCGGATTTTACGTGAAGGCAGCGAGTAAACATCTTGACCTTGCTCTGGACGTATTAGTTGACATGCTTCTCAATTCAAATTTCGATAGCCGTGAAATAGAGAAAGAGAGGGGAGTGATTATCGAGGAAATCAACATGCATGAAGATACACCCATGCGTCAGATATCTTCGGTATACGAGTCACTTCTCTATGGAGACACACCGCTCGGTTGGCCGGTGCTTGGGACAAAAGATACGATTCGTCATACGCAAAAACAAGATTTTATTTCATACCTTGAAGGCTTGTATGTTCCGTCGAATATGGTCGTGACAATAGCGGGAGATCTTCCTAAGAATATTCAACAAGTCGAAGATATGGTAGAGCTTCAACTTGGTAGCCTCAAAGACCGAAAAAAGATTCACGCAAGCAAAGCTGTCGAGAGACAATCGGTTCCCGAAGTCCGTATTTCTCCCAAGAAGACCCAGCAAGCACACTTATGTATCGGCGTTCGCACTTTCCCGTTTCGTCATAAGAGAATGTACCAACTTGCTGTTCTCAATGCGCTTCTTGGAGCAGGGATGTCTTCCCGTCTTTTTACCAAAGTCCGGGAGGAAAGAGGGCTTGCGTATTATATTCGGTCAAACGTTGAACACTATTCAGACGTGGGCTATCTCGAAGCGCAGGCAGGTATTGACACGTCAAAGATGGAAGAATCGATTAAGGTCATTCTTGACGAATTTCGCCGGCTCAAAGTCGAGAAGGTTGGTGAACAGGAACTGAGGAAAGCCAAAGAATACCTGAAAGGAAGAATTACACTGGAACTTGAAGATTCCCAAGACGTTGCAACGATGTACGCCGTGCCAGAGCTTTTGGAGAGACGGATTAAAACACCGTCAGATATCATGAGAGAAATTGACGCGGTCACAAGCAGTCATGTGATGGAAGTCGCGAAAGAGATTTTCCAAGCGAATAAACTCAACCTGGCAGTGATTGGACCATACGAAGACCCTTCATGGTTCAAGAAACTCCTCACTGTGTGAGAAAAAAGGAACAGCGATGTTTTATGTGTTTGAGGGAATAGACGGCGCAGGATGCGGCGCCCAGCGAAAAGAAGTGGCCGTAAGGCTGCAAAAACAAGGCCTAGAAGTCTATACGCTGAAATATCCGTATTACGGAACGGCAATAGGACAGCTTATCCATGAATTTCTGCATGAGAAGATTGATCTTTCCGAGGAAATGCAGTTTCTTTTATACAGCTCCCAAATGATTTACGATAAAACTGAGATACAGAAAGCCAGGCAAACTGGAGTATTACTCGTTGACCGTTACTTCACAACGACGCTTTGCTATCAGGTGCTTAAGGGTTTTCCGGAAGAGAAAGCGTTAACATTTGCCAGTCTTTTTGAGATGCCAAGACCTGACGTCGTGTTTTATCTCGATGTCCCTGCCGAAACTGCAATGGAGCGGAAACAAAAAGAGATTGGGAAAGAAGATCCGGACAGGCATGAAAGAGATCTAGGGCTGATGAAAAAAACGCGAGCACGCTATAAGGATTTAGCTGCAAGACAAGTCTTTGCTCCATGGCACGTTATTGACGGAAAAGCTTCCATTGACGAAATTTCGAATCAACTTGTACAATACATCCTTCAAAAAGAAAGGAAGGCACAACATGAAGAAATATCCATCTAGTTTTGAGAAGACATGTATTATTGTCAAACCGGACGGGGTGATGAGGGGATTAACAGGAGAAATCATTCATCGGTTTGAACAGGCGGGATTAAAATTGATCGGCTGTAAGATGCTCCGTCCGACAAAAAAACAAGTTCTTGGTCATTATCCGGGGACAGATGAATGGCTTCGCGGGATGGGAGAGAAAACTCTGAAGAATTATCTCGATTATCAGGTTGATCCTGTCAAAGAACTTGGTACAAACGATCCGCTGGAAATCGGGAAAATGATCCAGGGATGGCTTGTAAAGTACTGGATCACCGGACCGATTGTGGTGATGGCTTATGAAGGAAATCACGCAATTGAAAATGCCCGTATGATTGCAGGCTACACACTCCCAACCGGTGCCCAGCCTGGAACAATTCGTGGAGATTATTCCCTGGATTCAGCGGTTCTTGCGAATCTTCGAAAAAGACCGGTAAAAAATATCATTCACGCATCAGGAAACACAAGTGAATCCAAGCATGAAATCGCATTCTGGTTTACTCCTTCAGAACTTATGGAGTACGATCGGGCTGATTGGGCTGTGATGTTTGATTAGTTTTCTCAACAGGGGAGATGTGGATTGTTTGTGAACCCCAGACGGTGACCGCAAGCATGATAAACATTCCCCCGAGAGTTGCGCCGATGCTAAAGAAGAAATACGTGTTGACCTCCTGTGCCTGAAGTGACAAAGGAAGAAACAAGCTCAAAAGTGCTGCGCCTACGCCGAAAAACATCCCCTTTGCTACAAGACCTTTCTTTATCGATTGGTAGATAAAGCTCCCAGAAAAAGGAATAAAGATAAGTCCAAGTAACGTATTATTCAGAAGAAGGACGAAGGAAGGAATATGGCGTACGATGAGTCCTTTATCGGTGATTGTTGTGGGGATAAGGGTGAGAACGTCTAAGATGCTAATCCCAGTTCCAAGAAGAAACGCCACGAGGAAAAAATACATAGGTTTCACTTTCGGAAGAAGAAGAGGTGAGAGAGTCATGGCATAAAACGCGATGGCGATATAAGAGACAAAATATCCCATCACGTTTGTCGTCAGAGTGAGTGAGAGGGATTCGGTTGGGAAAAGGATTGGTGGAACCCCGAAAAGAAAGAAACTGAATCCGATGAAAAGACTCATGGGACTCATGTAGCCTGATATCTGGTCGTTAGACCGTTTGTAAGAGATAAAGAACACAATAGTAAGATAGAAAAAAAGAATGGAATACAGTATCGGGAAAAACGCTCCTATCGGGACGTTCATATCCGTTCCCCTTCTTTATGAGATTGAGCGACCATCTGCCAGAGAATTCCTCCAAACATCAGTGCCATGCCGATATTTGCCAGTGTGCTGTACAACACAAAGGAAGGAAACGCTGTGGTTTGGTGCGGAAGGGGTGCAAATATCACCACGAGGATAAATCCGGAAAAGAGGACAAGCAGCCTCAGGTACGCCTTGAGTGATAAGGAACGCTTGAGGAAGATCAAAATCAGCGGAAGGTTAATAGCTCCGTTAAGCATATTGTAGGCAAGAGAAGAAAATGTATTCATCTTCCAATCGACGATACCGGACTGATTTATTGTTGGAACAGTTGTGGTTGTAGAGATATTGATTATTGTGAGAACAATTCCGGTCGTTAATACGATTCCAGCGGCAATTCGGGGAGAGAGTTTGGGAAAGTAGTAGAGCGATCCTGCCATTGCAAAAAAACTCAAGCCGAAATACTGAATCGCCCATGCAAGTGTATTAGCCCATCGGTAGAATGACGAAGCGGGAATCTGGAGATACAAAAGAAACGAGGCAACAAGAGGAACCAGCAACGCAGCAGGAATACATCCAAGTGCCAGACTAAAGTATTTGGCATATATCGAGGAAGACTTTTTATAGTGTCGATAGAACATCCAGGAGAAGAACCCCAGCATACTTGTCGAAATTGCAAGTTGTACGGTACTCGTCGGAAAAAGTATCATTTCTTTCTATAACAGTAGCAAAAAAGAGTTTTTTAAACAACGGAAGGCTCTTTTGTGAGGCGTTGTTGTACCCCAATCTGAAGAAGGAAACCTCCAAACATCAGAAAGAGCCCAGCGTTTGTCAAAATGCTATAGAGTACGAACGGCACGAACTCTATTGTTTGATGCGGAAGAGGTGCGAAGATAACCACCAAGAGTGATCCGAAAAAAAGCATTGCCGCGCGGGAGTACACCTTTGCGGCAAAAGACTTTTGTAAAAACCCAATCACTAAGGGAATAGTCCCTAAGCCGTTGATAATGTTATAGAGAATGATTGAAATGTTATTCATATGCCAGTCTATAACTCCCAAAGGTTTCATATTGGGTTCTTGTGCGAAAGAAAGACTATACAACGTTTCTACTGCGCCGAGGATGAGTACAAGTGCATACGCGTATTTCGGTGAGAGTTGGGGAAAGTAGTAGAACGACGCTGCCATGGCGCCAAATCCCAGGCCAAAATACTGCAATCCAGCTATGCTTGGCGTGACAAACCGTCCAATTGAGCGAGCATCATCAAAGCCAAAGCTAAGAAAGAGAGCAATACTAAAGGGATATAGAATTGGAAGGGTCACAAGAAGAAGCATGTAGCCAAGGCATTTTGCATATAAAGAGCCTGTTTTCTTATACGTGACAAAAAATCGCCATGCTAAAAACAAAAGCATTAAAAAGGCGAAACCAAGTTGGATAGCACTGGTAGGAAGAACAATCATATCTACCTGTAACAGTAACAAAAACGCTAGGCTTCAGCAACTTCTTCTGACTTCGTATTGACGCCTATAATCAAAAGAAGAAATCCAGCCAGAGAGAGAAAGTTAAAAAGAATATACAAAGGTAACGTTTGGACTTCATGAGTGGTCGGCTCAAAGAGTGCAACAAGAACAATGCCAGACGTCATAAGAAGAGCTTTTGCCAAATATCTTTTTCGTGCTGCTTCTTTCAGGAAAACAAATGCGAGGGGAAATGCAACGAAGGCCAGAAGGAGATTATTCAAGAAAAAAGGAACTGGTAAAGACTGAAAGAGCGGGTAGCCATAGTCTGACATGTCGGCGGAAATAGGTGAAGAAAGCGTGATGCTCGTAATAACTGCGGAGATTGTTGCGGTGATTATCCAAAAGGTACTACCTTTTACTTGCGGAAAAAGCGTATAAGAAAAATTGACCGCCATAAACGCGAGACCGAGTTGTGTTACAGCCCAAGAGATGGTTTCTCCCCAAAAACCGAGTTGTCCCATGTCCCCAGGAAAGAAAATTTGTGGGACGGCAATCACAAAGACACTTAGTCCGAAAAAGAAACAGCTAATACCAAACATCTTAGCAACAGGATTATTGTTTTTTTGAGAGATCTGTAAAAATCGGAAACCGATGTAGTAAAAAAGGAGGGAGTAGAAAGTTGGGAAAAAGACACCCGCTGTAAATAAATAATCCATACAGTAACTCTTTATTTATGGTACGTCTGGACAGATTTTTTGTCAATGAAGATGTGAAAAGTAGATTTACTATAAGATTATTTAGAAAGATTGTTGAAATCAGCGGAGTACGGACTACATAATCTCTCCCGACAACAAAATATTTTAAAGAATACCCTGATAAGAACAACATTTTTACCCAATTATTTTAAGTCTGATTTCGGGTTATATGACTATTAACGCGCAAGTTGGTCTGGATATGATTCTTGGTTGTCTTTCCGATTGTCTCTGATGTGATTCATTCTGTAACTTAATATACTACGGGATCATCATGATCTGTTGGTTTAAGTAATACGAGAAATTTTGAGGGTAGTCATGTGAAGCGTATAAAAAGGATACTTAAAAGAATAGGATTTTCTCATCTTTTCTTTTGTCGGAGAGTCCATTTATGCTATAGACATTTTCTCAATTCTGTCGGGGTAGCCCGACTCGAACGGGCGACCTCTACGTCCCGAACGTAGCGCTCTAGCCAACTGAGCTATACCCCGATACGAATCCTATTATACAAGAAAAGCCTCGATTTTTGCTACTTCGGATGGTACAATACGCTGTGAGCCCCTGTAGCTCAATGGATAGAGCATCTCGGTCCTAACGAGAAGGTTGTAGGTTCGACTCCTGCCAGGGGTGCATAGTTTATGAAGGCCGACTTGCATGTGCACACCCATTTTTCAAAAAAAGTTGATCCCTGGCCATTGAGTCGGTATACTCCTGAAAAAGCCTTTCTTCAGGCTAAAAAAATAGGACTTTCGGTTGTCTCCCTCACGGAACATGACTATGTACATAGTCAAGACTACCTTTCTTCTCTTGAAGAGAAGTTTGAAATACGACTTCTTCCGGGAGTAGAGATCTCGACAATACGGAAAAAGGGGAATCAGAGTTTTCCTGGTCCGCATGTTCTCGGATACGGTGTGACAAAGCCTCTTTCTGAACGTATTTTCTTCCCTGACGTTATTGACGTCATTCATTCACAGGGTGGAATAGCAGTCATTCCTCACCCCTTTTATGGGGGATATATGTCACTAGGCCAAGAACTGGAAGAATATGTACACTTGGTCGACGGAGTAGAAATTTTGAACGGATTCAATCCTTTGTCTGCGAACGAGAAAGCATACGTGCTATCGGAAAAGTACCATACACCTGTGACAGCGGGGAGTGATGCGCATTTCATACGAAATATAGGGAAAGCTGTCACAGTCTTTTCGGATTTGCTTCAGAATGCACCTTGGCAAGATTTTCTGAGGGCGATAAAAAATAGACAAGTGACAGTTGAAGGATATAGTTATTATCGATATTTTTCCATAACAGAAGTCGTTCGTTGGGCTGGGATACTCAATAAAAAATACGGGTGGGACTTTCCTTTGTAGGGTTGGAATTTTGTCCTATAGTGTGCTACAATACGTTCATGCGTAACGAGAAACTCAAAGTATTACTTCTTCGAACAATCGGTAATTTCCTTATCTTAACATCACTTTTAGGTGTCGTGATGGTATTTGGTCCGGCACTGAAGGCAGAAGTTTCCTACAGATGGCATCAAGTTCGCGGTATTCGATTCGTGCTTCCTGGACAACAGGAGAAAGCTCAGCCGCAAGGATTTTTCAGTATCTTCGGACCGGGAAGTACCGAAGTGATTGAGCCTGTTGACGTTCAGTTTAGCATTGTGATTCCCAAGATTAATGCAAATGCAAAAGTCGTTCCGAATGTAGATGCCGGGAATTACAAAGAATATATGGCGGCACTCAAGCAGGGCGTGGCTCATGCGAAGGGTACAAAACTACCTGGTACAAAGGGGAATATGTATCTTTTTGCCCATTCAACGGATAATGTTTGGAACGTGGGAAGGTACAATGCAGTCTTTTACCTTCTAAAAGAACTTGAGAAAGATGATACAGTGCACATCTTTTTCAACGGCTGGCAATATGATTACAAAGTCTTTGAGAAATCAATTGTTGCTCCTGACCAGGTACAGTATTTGACCGAGCAACCAGATGATTATATCCTTACGCTTCAGACCTGTTATCCTCCGGGAACGACTTGGAAGAGACTGATTATTCGTGCCAAACTCCTAACGGCACAACCGTCAACGAAGTGAAAGCGTGTAGAGGTTCGAAACGACCCCAGCGGCAGGATTAAAGTTGGTCAGAATCACAAGCTGCAATCCGTCAGGCCACGGATACGCGACATTTTCCTCAAAATAGCCAGAATATAAGGTCATTTTATTGGTTCCTTCATATTCAATCACGCTGATGGTGTTATTTTCAACAAGTACAAGATGTCTATTTTCAGGCTCCGGAAGCCAGTAGACTTCCTTTACAACTGGGATAGAAAACGTCTTATTATCTTTAATGTCATAGATGAGATAGGAATCTGTATCTGCCGGTTTTTGCAGAAGAAGTTTTGTTTCATCCTGCGATATTTTAATCAAGGCTGAGCCTGAAGCGATTTTTTGAGCAGGCTCAGGAAGACGGGCAAGCTTTGCATCTTCTTGTATTTTTCTTTCGTCTTCCCACTCGGCCTTGAGTCTCGGGAGAGTGGCAGTGACGTCATAGAGTCTTTCGGGTGTGTTGAGCCTCGTTGCATCAAGGAGATAGTTGTTTCCGTCTGGGAAAGAGGCGAGAACGCTCAACGAATCCGGGGTCCACGTCAGTTTCGCATTTGCCCAGGTGAGCCTGGGAGTATCTTTCACAATTTGGCGTTGGTTGCCACCAAGACTTAACGGATGCTCTTTCATATTAATCACCCAGACACCCGCTTTCTGAGCTGATGAAGATGCGACAGCGTAGGCGATCTTATCGTTGTCTGGCGACAAAGAAGGAGATACGGCGCCGGTTAAGGTCAGCGGTTTGAGCTCAGGAGCTGCTGGGAATAGCCTGGCGTTTGTTTCATAGACAAGCTCTGGCTGAACGGGGATTGATTTTTCCCACGGAAGATAGCCGTCTTTGGTAATCTGCACTTGGTATACTCCTGGCGGAAGTTGGACAGTACTGTCTGTTGCTGTTGTGAGTCTTCCGTCGATGAACACAGAGGCTCCTGAAGGCCATGAACTTGCTGAAAGTAGTCCTGTCTTTGAGAGGTCACGAGTTTCAGGATTAAATCTCCAACCCCTTCCATACCCAATAAGCAGAAGAGTTGCGAGTAAAATAAAGAGCGCTCCCACGAGCGAAATAAGAAAACGTCGAGGCGAATACATACTGATGCGTATCTTATCAAATATTGTCATATTCGACAACGGTTGTTATGCTAACTTGAGAACCAGCAGTTTCTTAAAAATCTGTTATAATGTGCCCAAAGAAAGGAAAGAGCATGCTCTCACGTCGGATTGCGATTGACCTCGGGACCGCGAACTCCCTCGTCTATTTATCAGGAAAAGGAATAGTTTTAAACGAACCGACTGTCGTCGCTGTTTCAACTGATGATAACAGGGTGGTGGCTGTCGGAAACGAAGCAAAGGAAATGCTTGGGAGAACTCCGGGAAATATCGTCGCGTCCCGGCCAATGCAAAACGGCGTTATTGCTGATTATGTTATTACTGAGGCTATGCTGCGGTTCTTTATTGATAGGGTGGTAGGAAGATCGCGGTTATTTAAGCCTGAAATTATGGTCTGCGTTCCTGCTGGTGTGACCTCGGTCGAGAGGCGTGCCGTTATTGATGCGGCGACTTCGGCAGGTGCGCGAACGGTGTATCTGATAGACCAGCCGCTTGCAGCAGCGATCGGTGCCAAAATACCGATTGCCGCACCATCGGGTAATATGATCGTTGATATTGGTGGGGGTTCGACTGAGGCTGCCGTTATCTCTTTAGGTGGCGTCGTGGTGTACAACTCTGTTCGAGTGGCAGGAAATAAACTTGATGAGGCTATCGCATCCTATATCCGCCATAAGTATAACCTGATGGTCGGGGAAAATTTAGTTGAAGAGATCAAGATTAAAATTGGGTCAGCATTACCTCTCAAAAAACCGCTTTCCATGGAAGTACGAGGTCGGGATACGCTTGCCGGCCTTCCCCGAACGATAGAAATCACTTCCCAAGAGGTCACGGATGCGATTACGCATCCACTCCAGGCGATTGCTGGCGCAGTCAAAGGGGTTCTTGAAAATATTCCTCCTGAAATAGCCTCAGACATTATTGATAAAGGTGTTGTTCTTTCAGGTGGGACATCCCAACTTCAATTACTGGATAAATTATTAACGAAAGCCACCGGAGTTCCGTGCTATGTTGCGCAAGACCCGATGCTTTGCGTTATTCGGGGAACCGGCGTTGCCCTGGACAACATTGATCTCTACAAACGTAGCATCCAAAGGCAATAACACCCCTTAAGGTACATGCGACATGATCATAGGTATCGATTACTCCCGTGCCACGGTTGAACAAAAGACTGGGACAGAGACGTATGCGAAACAGCTTGTCGACGCAATGCTTTCTCTTCCCTCAGCCCACACATTTCGTCTTTATACAAAAAGAACGA